>NZ_JBXFWF010000013.1:0-71990 GCF_056854515.1 Stenotrophomonas sp. STEN063 | reverse complement strand
CGGCAAGAGGCATTCCCGATAATGCCCCTGCCGAGCATGGCTCGGCACTACACCCCCCTCCCTTTCGCGCAGCGAAGGGGAGGGCTGGGGAGGGGTCGCTTTTTGCTGGTAAAGCCCCTGCCGAGCATGGCTCGGCACTACGCCGGATCAGGCCAGGCCGAGAGCATCGCTGGGTCCTGCCCTACCCGCTTGCAGGCACGCGTCGAAATGCCATCGTTCAAGGCAATCCGGAACAACGGCGCCACGCTGCGCAGCACCCGCGCCGCCACCACCGATTGCAACTGCTGGCCGCGGCTGCGGCCGAGCAGCTGCACCGCCCACTCCGGCAACAAGGCCGCACCCGCGGCAAGAAACACATCGCGCGACACGCCCGGCAATGGCACCGGCAAGCGCACATCGCTGAGCACCTCCAAGACCTCGCGTGAACGCTCATCCATCCTCAACTGCGACTGCTGCGCCTGGAAGTACTCACGCACCTGCGCTTCACTGGCTGGCACATCACGTGCGCCCAAGGCCTCGGCCACGCGTCGATACTCGTCGTAATAACGATCAGCGATGGCAGTCGGCACCTCACGACAATAGCGCCGGCAGCCTTCCAGAAAGCCATAGGCTTCGGTGACGTGCACCCAGGTCAACAGTTGCGAATCATCAGCGGCATAGGTGCGGCCATCGGGTAGCGTGCCCACCACCTGCGCATGAATACGCCGAACCTTGCTGATCAGCTTCTCGACCTCGGCTGCCGGTGCATAGCTGGTACCGGCGACAAAGCTGGTGGTACGGCGCAGCCGCCCGACCAGGTCTTCACGGAAATTGGAGTGGTCGTAGACGCCAGCCAAGGCACGCGGGTGCAGCAACTGCAGCATCAGCGCACACAGGCCGCCGGCCAACATGCCGGGGAACTCGGAATGGATACGCCAGGTAACACTGCCCGGCCCGAACCAGCCCGGGTCAGCCAGCGGCGTGTCGTATTCAACGCCGTTCTGGTTACGTGGAAAGGCGTCCAGCACCCAGCGACGGATATGGGCGGTGGCGGCGGCAGAGACGGGGCTGAACAGGGATGACATGGTGCCTATCGTACCGGTCCGGCTGCGCAGCTGGCTTGCTTGAGCCGCCGATCCGGCAACCGTACAGCCGCCGTCAAGCCCCGGTGCCAGCGACCGGCGCCCCATGTGCGAACGCAGCAGAGAACTCGACAAAAACTGAAACGTCCTTCGGCTTGGACGATGACGCACCGCAAAAAATCCGCGCTGTCACGGTGTCACGGCAAACACCGCCGGTCGGTTCTTCGCACCGCCCCCATTGCCAAGTGCGACGAAAGTGCTAGAACTGAGCCTGCCTGACCGCACCAACCTGCATCCGTCGCTCGTTCCAGCAAGTATCTGCAAGGAGCTCAACATGATCGCACTGTTCAAAGGTTTGGGATTGCTGCTGCAAGACAACGAGCTGTACAACAGCCCGTTCGAGAAACAGGTCGATCATTGGAAAAACCTGAGCGATCAGCAGATACGCGAGGAAGTGTCAGTACTGGCCAAGGCCAAGTGCCAGTGGCTGATGGCCTCGATCGTGCTGTGGCAGGCATCGTCACTGCTGATTCTTGGCTTGATCACCAATTACCTGTGGCGCGATGACTTCCATATCACCTTCACCCGCGTGGTGATCGTGCTCGGCTCATGGGTATCGATCCTGTTCGTGATCTGGTTCATGGCCAACATGTTCGACCATACCGCCGGTTTCGAGCGCTGGATGAAGGCCTTCAACAGCCGCGCCCGCATCAGCTCCGATGCCGACAGCGTGGATGAAGTGGCCGAGGCGCTGGAAATGGCTGAGCACTATCCGGAGGTCCTGGACTACAAGCAGGCCGTCACCAGCACCCGCGAGCTGCGTCATGAGGACGTGCGCATCATGCGTGAACTCGGACGCATGCGGCAGCATTCGGAACTGGTCGGCAAGCTCAATCACATCGGTGACGATGGCTTGCGGCTACAGCCTGCGTTCTGAACCAGTCGCACGCTTTGAAACCCATCGCCGCGCTCGTCGCGGCGATTTTATTTCTGCAGGGTTACCTGCTGGGAATACCCACTGGGCAAGCCACTGAGCTGACGGGTGGCGCCAACCACGACGACAAACTCGCCCAGGCCTTCACGCCGGCACAGCTGTGCATCGGCTGCGCCACTGCAATGCTCGCGGTACAGCAGATAATTGCAGCGACCACTATCACTCTGCAGGCACTGGAAACGGCTGACGCCGTTTTTCACGGTGGTGCGGCTGAGCAGGCTCTGTTCACCGCTGATGCGGGTCACCGAGGTCTGCCCGGGGGTTTCATGGATGCCCAGCATCGACAGCAGGCTGCCGATCAAAACTGTCAGGTAATGCATGGCAATACTCCGGCAAGCGGGGGCGGCATCACATGCCGCGGAACAGACTCATGAAGGGTTGGCTGACCATCAGCGTTTCACTGCGCTGTTTCAGCCGTAATACGCCGCGGCCACTGTCATCGCGGCTCACCGCCGCCACCGCCTTCATGTTGACGATGGTGGCGCGGTGGATCTGGCGGAAGCTGTTGGCGTCCAGGGCAGCCGTCAGTTCGCGCAGTGAGCTGCGCAGCAGCAGTTCTTCCTCGGCGGTGACCACCACCGTGTATTTGCTGTCGGCGCGGAAATACAGCACTTCGTCCAGCATCACCAGGCGGGTTTCGCGGCCATTGCTGGCGGTGATCCAGGCCAGCGGCGGTGCGGCCAAAGGCGCGGTGGGTTGCCTTGCCAGCTGCTGCAACAGCCGCTCCAGCACGCTTGGATCGGTGTTGCCACTCTGCCTGCGCGCCAGCACGCGCTGACGGGTCGCCACCAGCCGCTCATCACTGACCGGCTTGAGCAGGTAGTCGACCGCGCCTTGTTCAAACGCGCTGATCGCGTACTGATCGTAGGCGGTGACGAACACCACCTCGGTGTGCGGGCTCAGCCGCTGCAGCGCGCGGGCCACGTCCAGGCCGGTGATGCCAGGCATGCGGATGTCGAGGAAGGCCAGATCGGGCTTGTGCGTTTCCAGCGCTTCCAGTGCGGCGGCACCGTCCTCGCATTCGGCGACGATGTCCAGCTCAGGCCACAGGCGCTGCAACTGGGCTACCAGGGCCTGACGCAGCAGCGGCTCGTCTTCGGCAATGAGGGCTTCAAGATGCACGGGGCAGCTCCGGGATATTCACTGTTGCCTGTCCCGGCGCGTTGTTTGCCGGCGCAGCTGTCGTTGCGGCGGCGACGACCGGCGGTGGCGAGGCAAGCTGCTTGGGCAGGCTGATGGTGGCGGCCATGCCGCTGGGGAAGTTGGAAACCAGCGCAAGCGTGGCCTGCTCGCCGCAGCTCAGGCGCAGGCGCTCGCGCAGGTTCTTCAGGCCGATGCCGGTGCCACTGTTGTCGGTGCTGATGCCCTGGCCGTCGTCGGCGACGGTGATCGTCAACTGACCATCCAGCTCGCGCGCCAGTATCCACACCGTGCCGCCGCCGCTCTTGGGCTCCAGGCCATGCTTGATCGCATTCTCGACCAGGGTCTGCAGCGACATCGACGGCAGGCTGACGCCGTGCAGGTGCTCGGGCACATCGATCTGCAACGTCAGCCGCGAGCCCATGCGGATCTGCAGGATCTCCAGATAGGCCTTCACCCGCTCCAGTTCCTGTCCCAGCGTGGACACCGACTGGTCAATGCCGGGCAGGGAACTGCGCAGGTATTGGATCAGGTGCCCCAGCATCTGCTCGGCACGGGCCGGATCGCTGCGGGTCAGCACCTGCGCGTTGGCCAGCGTGTTGTAGAGGAAGTGCGGTTCCACCTGGGCATGCAGCAGGTTCAAACGGGCCACGCTGAGTTCTTTTTCGGCCTCGGTGCGTGCAGCCTGTGCGCGTTCTTCGCGGCGCTGCTGGGCAACCTTGCCGCTCAAGGCATGGGTGATGGCTTCGGCGTTCTCATAGTTGCTGCCTTCATCCAGCAGCCACAGGTCAACCCATGCGCCGGCATCGGGCTCGAAGAACAGGGTCACGCTGCTGGTGTCCGCACCGGGAATCACGCGGGCGGTGATCTGGTTGTGCTTGATCGCCAGCCGCGCCATCGGATTCCAGCGCGATGGCGGACGCTCGCCATAGGGATCGGCGCGGCGCTGGGTAGCGCGCAGCTGCAAGGTGCCAACCGAGCGCTCCAGGCGTTCGATACGCGGCATCTGCCCGATGACCTGCTCCAGCAGTGCGAATGCGGTGGGCGCATCCAGCGGCAGCTCGACCTGGCGGCGATGGCGATTGGCCAGCGACTGTGCGTCGAGGCGATCAGCAATCAGGGTAACGCGGCGGATATGGCCAACCACGGCAGTCAGCGCGAACAATGCCAAGGCCATCGCAGCGAGGCCGAAGATCCAGCCCGGTGACTGGTCCATGCCGCTGAACAAGCCACTCCACAGGAACGCAGCGACGAGAATCGTCAGCGCCCAGGCGGCGAGGATGCGGAAACCGAGGAAGAGGCTGGCGAACATGGGGCAGTCACCGTAGGGATTGGGATCGAGCATAGGCGCCGCCGGACAGGCTGCAAGCAGCCTGCGACGAAACCCGGAAAAGGGCGACCAAGCCCGGATTGGCGGGGATGGAAAAGCCGGGCCGTTGTAGGAGCGGCGTAAGCCGCGAAGGCGGCAGCAATGACGGGCCGGACAAGCCCGCAATCAGATGATCGACCTGCGTCGCGGCTTACGCCGCTCCTACAAATCCGACCTGCATCACCGGGACCTCCACTCTGCCGGCAGCGCCCACCGCGCCACGCCATCGCCACACAGGCCGATCAGCGCGTCACCCTGCGGCGCCCAATGCAGCTGGCGCAGGTCCCAGCAGGCGGAGCGGCTGGCATTCAATGACAGCGACTGCCCCGACTCAAGATTCCACACCGCCAGCACCGGGGTGCCGCCATCGTTGCCGCCCAAGGCCAGCAGACGTCCATCGGCCGAGGCCGTTGCCGCATTCAATGCGTTCAGCCCCGGCAACGCCAACGAATAGCGCAGCTTGCCGCTGGCCAGATCCACCACATGCATGCCCGGGTCGCGGCGATTGCCTTCCATCAGCACGAAGCCGACCGCAACCCAACCGCCCTTGGCCGAGCCCAGCGGCGCTGGCACCCACTGCGCCATGCCGGTGTCGTCATTGCCATCGACCTTGCCGAAGCGGCGTGGCAGGGTCAGCACGCGACTGACCCGTCCGGTCGTGCCATCCAACTCGGTCAAGCCTGCCGGGTCCTCGATCCAGAAACCCTGCCCCGGCCTGTCCCAGCGCACTGGCTTGACCAGCGAGTTGCCCGGATAGCCACCAACCACACCTTGCCGTGGCGCATCGAAACGCTGCGCATAGATCCACGGCTCACCATCGGCCGATGGCGTCGCCTGCGGCTCAAGCACGCGCAGCACATCGCGAAGTGCCCCACCGCCGTCCAGGGCATGGTCGTACGGCACCGGTCGGCCTTGCGTGTCATGCGTCCACTTCCAGCCGCCGCTGATCGGTTGACGCACACCGGCTGCCCAGCGCAGCGGATGTGCCAGCGCACGTTGCTGGTCCAGGCTGTACTCCACGATCTGCTGCTGTACCGCCAGCCAGGCAGTGCGGCCCTGCGGGTCCACGCTCAGGCCAGCGCGGCCGGCATCCGCGCTGGCTTGCCACAGACGCTGCGGCTTCTCCCCCATGCCCGGCGCCCAGCGCCACAAGGCCTCGGGATAGCTGCTGAGCAGGAGTACGCTGCCGTCGGCCAGCGGCCGCATGTCGTAGTAGTCGCCACTGCCGAAGGGCAGCAGGCGTTGCGCTGCGGTCGCGTCCTTGTTGCCGCCCGGTGCCGTCAAGGTCGGTTCGACGATGCGAGCGTCTGCCTGCGCCGGCAGTTGCCAATCACTGGCGCCGACGCCGATCTGCAGGGCAGCACCGGGCAGCGCGCGCAAGGCGTCGTACACCGGCGTGAACACCGCCTCCGGCACGCGGCGGCGGCTCAGACGTGGCGAGGGCCCACCGCCCATCACGTTGAACTCGCGCAGCTGGTCGACGATGCCACCGTTCGGATTCGGCCAGTCGTCGGTTCGGCTCAAGCTGATTGCCGTGGCCGGCTTGCCCAGCGCTTCGTCGACCTGCATCACCCGCACTTCGATCGTGCTTTTGGCGCGGCCGAGTACACCGTGTTTCTGTTCGGCGCTGGCCTGCCAGCTGGCGAAGCTGCGCTGCAATTCGGCCAGCTTGTCGCTCATCGCATCGACCGTGGCATCGCGCTGCAGGCGCTGCTCGCGCAGCGGCAGTTCCTCGGCCAGCAGGGCGCCCTGCTCCACCGCCGTCTGCAACGCAGGCATGCGGTAGCGACGGATGAACTCGGCCTTCAATTCCGGGCGGCGCGCGATCAGCACATTGCCCCAGCCGTGATCCATGTAGGCCACGCGGGTGCGCTGTACTGGTGCGTTGAATTTGCCCAGCGGTGCCAGGCTGGCCTGCACCACCGGCAGCACCTGCTCGAACGGCAACGCCACCAGCAGTTCCACCCTGTCCAACGGGCGTTGCTGCTTGGCCAGCAACGGTGCCTGCACGGCTGACGGCAGGCCTTTCTCTGGCGCCTGCTGCGCGGTCGGCAACATCTGCCAGTTTGCCGGCAAGGGCGCGGCAGAGGCCCACAACGAGGAGGTGATGCCAACCAGGCACAGGATCGCGCCGCAGGCGCTGGTGTTTGTCATGGGTCTTCCTTGATGGTGCGGTGACCAGATTCTTGGGGGCTGTATGTATTTATGGGTCCCCGACCCTCACCCCCACCCCTCTCCGGGAGGGCGAGGGGCCTGTAGTGCCGAGCCATGCTCGGCAGGGGCTTCACCGGTAAAGCCTCAAGCGCAGGATCGCTGCGCTCTAAAGCAAAGCTGCCCTCACCCCAACCCATCTCCCGCAGGAGAGGAACTTGTAGTGCCGAGCCGTGCTCGGCAGGGGCTTTACCGGTAACGCCTGAAGGCACGGCAGCGCTGCGCGCTGCGCAGAAGCTGCCCTCACCCCAACCCCTCTCCCGCAAGCGGGAGAGGGGCTTCAAAGCCTTCAAGCCTTCAAGCCTTCGAGCCTTCAAGCCTTCAAGCCTCCAAAGCCTTCAAAACTCACTTGCGCTCTGCCGCACTCGCATCACGCGTCGCGCGGAAGCTCTCCTCCGGACTCCAGTTCGGCCAGTCGCGCGAGTTGGCCAGCTTCTCGCCCAGGGTGTACAGCACTTCCAGGTCACGCGCGGCACCGGCGAAGGTCCAGTCGGCCTGCCATTCGTCGCCCTGCTGGTGGTAGCGCTTGGCGGTGTACTCGTCGGAAGCCTTCTTGCCAGCGGCGACGCCACCGTCGATCCAGTCCTGTCCCGCGCCATACGACAAGGCCGGCACGCCGCGCTTGGCGAACGGGAAGTGATCGGAGCGGAAGAACAGGCCGGCTTCCGGCTTGGTGTCCGGCGTGTAGCGGATGTCCCAGCCCTTGGCCACGTCCTTGAGCTGATCCAGCAGTTCGACCTTGGCGGTACCGTAGATGCCGAAGTCACGCGACGGGCTGTATGGCGACATGCCGTCCATGTTGATCACCGCAACCGTCTTGGCCAGCGGGTACAAGGGGTTGCTGGCGTAATACTCCGAACCCAGCAGGCCCTTCTCTTCCGCTGTCACGGCGAGGAACAGCACCGAACGTTGCGGCTTGGGCTGGGTGGCAAAACCACGCGCCAGCTCGACCAGTGCGGCGGTGCCGGAGGCGTTGTCCATCGCGCCGTTGAAGATACGGTCGCCACGCGCATCCGGCTCACCGACGCCAATGTGGTCCCAGTGCCCGGAGTAGATGACGGTTTCATCCGGATAGGTGCTGCCTTCCAGGCGCGCGACCACATTGTGCGAGGTGATGACCTCGTTCTTGACCTGGTAGCTGGCCGAGAAGGTTTCACCCTTCAGCTCCACCGGCTGGAAGTCGCGCGACTGCGCCTGCTTCTTCAGCGTCTCGAAATCCAGTCCGGCGCGCTTGAACAGATCCACCGCCAGGTCGCGCTGGATCCAGCCTTCCAGCGCCGGGTGCGCCTCGGCCGGGTTCTGTCGGACCACGTCGAACATGGTGTTGGTATTGGAACCGGCCACCGTCGCCCAGCCATAAGAGGCGGGGGCGGTTTCGTGGACGATCAGCACGCCGGCGGCGCCCTGGCGCGCACCTTCTTCGTACTTGTAGGTCCAGCGGCCGTAATAGGTCATGCCCTTGCCGTCGAAGTCACCGGCACCGGTCTCGAAATCCGGGTCATTGATCAGCACCACGGCGATCTTGCCCTTCAGGTCCACGCCCTTGAAGTCATCCCAGTTGCGCTCCGGCGCCTTGACGCCATAGCCGAGGAACACCAGCGGTGCATTGCTGATATCCACTGCACTGGCACCGTTCATGGCTGCGCGCACGGCGATCTCCTGGCCCTGGGTCAGGGTCTGTGGCTTGCCCTGGCTGCTCAGCGACAGCACCGGCTTGCCGACGATGTCGCCCTTCAACAGCGGCACCGCCTGGGTCCACAGGCGCTTGCCGTCCTGCAGGTCACCGCCCGGCTGCATGCCGGCAGCAGCGAACTGCCTGCTCAGGAAGGCGATGGTCTTTTCCTCGCCAGCGGTGGCCGGGGAGCGGCCTTCATAGGCGTCGGAGGCGAGCTCGCGGACATCGGCCGAGATGCGCGCGCCATCAAACTTGGGCGGGGCAGCCATCAGGGCTGTGGATACCGACATCGCCAACAGGCTGATTACGACTCGTTTCACGCTGTACTCCAGTGGTAAGGCAACCCCCGGAGTGTAGCCAGCCCAGCGCGCCGATGTGCAGTGTCTTAGTGCAGGGTTGCCGCACGGCCCAGCAGCGCCTCGCGCTCACGCGCATTGCTGCTCAGCGCCGCGGCCTGCTCAAACGCCTGGCGTGCTTCATCGGCACGCCCAAGCCGTGCCAGCAGGTCACCGCGCACGGCCTGCAACGGCGCGTAGCCTTGCAGCTGCGGATCATCGATCAACGCTTGCAACAAGCTCCAGGCCGGCAACGCACCTTGGGCCTGCGCCACCGCCACCACCCGGTTGAGCTCAACCACGGGTGAGGGCATCACCTCCGCCAGGCGCGCATACAGCACGGCGATGGTCTGCCAATCAGTCTGCTCGGCCAGCCTTGCGCGTGCATGACAGGCGGCGATGCCAGCCTGCAATACATAGGCGTCATCGGCACCGCCCAGCTTCGTTGCCTGATCCAACGCCGCCTGCCCGCGCGCGATCTGCAGCCAATCCCAACGGCTGCGGTCCTGCTCCAGCAGCAATACGGCCGAACCATCGGCGGCGGTCCGTGCACGCAGGCGCGAGGCCTGCAGCTCCATCAAGGCCAGCAGACCAAGCACCGGCACCGTGTTGGGCATCAATCCGGCCAGCACCCGGCACAGCCGCAGCGCCTCTTCGCAGAGCGCCGGCCGCATCCAGTCCTCGCCGCTGCTGGCCGTGTAGCCCTCGTTGAACACCAGATAGACCACGTCCAGCACCGACTGCAGGCGGGCGGACAGCTCCTGCAGGCGCGGCACTTCGAACGCCACCTTGCGTTCGGCCAGCAACCGCTTGGCGCGGACAATGCGCTGGGCGATGGTGGGCTCCGGAACCAGGTAAGCACGGGCGATTTCGGTGGTACTCAAGCCGCACAGCAGGCGCAGGGTCAGCGCGACCCGCGCATCGGCAGGCAGTTCGGGATGGCAGGCGACGAACACCAATCGCAGCAGGTCATCACCAATGTCGTCCAGATGGTCGGACTGGTCCGCGCCCATGCTGTAGTCCTGCAGTTCGTCGATGATCTGCGCCTGCCGCTGCGCATGCAGGCGCCGTTGCCGCAGCCGATCAATGGCCCGCCGCTGCGCGGTGGCCATCAACCAGGCGGCGGGGTTGTCCGGAATCCCCTGCCTTGGCCAATGCTCCAAGGCTGCAACCAGCGCGTCCTGGGCAAGTTCCTCGGCGCTGTCGAGGTCACCCAGCATGCGCGCCAGGCGCGCTACCAGGCGTGGCGACTCCATGCGCCAAAGGGTGTCCAGTAATCGTTGCAGCTGTGGATCGCTCATAGGGCGCGATCAGAGCATCGCGGTGAAATTGCTGCAAGCAAGCAGCGCATTTGCAGGAACGGCGATAGTGCCGAGCCATGCTCGGCAGGGGCCTGTACTAATGATGCGAAAAGCCAACCCCTCCCCAGCCCTCCCCTCCGCCTTCGGCGCAAGGGAGGGAGCAGAGCCTCCCCTTCGCTACGCGAAAGGGAGCAGAAGCTCACAACTGCACGAACGGCTTGAACCCGCCCCAGAACATGCGCTTGCCATCGAAGGGCATGTCCTTCGGTCCCATGCCGGCCAATCGTGGATCGGCCATCGCCTTGGCATTGACCTTGTCGCGGTGCGCGCGCGAGCGGAACACCACGTAGGCGAACACCACCACCTCGTCTTCCTTCAGCTTCACCGCCTGCGGGAACGAGGTGCGCTTGCCCGGCTTCACGTCCTCGGCCACCGCTTCGACATAGGCCAAGGCGCCGTGTTCCTTCCACACTTTCCCGGCCTTGCGCGCGATGCGCTTGTAGTCATCGATCTTCACGCTGGGTACCGGCAACACATATCCATCCACGTAAGCCATGATCGTCTCCTGGTTATTGGCCCGGCTCGCCATCCATATGGGCGATTTCCCACAGGTGGCCATCGAGATCGGCGAAGCCGCGCTGGTACATGAAACCGTAATCACGCGCCGGCATCGGTTCGCTGCCGCCGGCGGCCAGAGCTTTGTCCACCAGCTCATCCACCGCTGGCCGGCTGACCGCCGACAAGCAGGTGATCACCTCGGTCTGCTTGCGCGCATCACCCAGCGGCTTGGTGGTGAAGGTCTGGAAGAACGGCTCCACCAGCAGCATCACGAAGATGCTGTCGCTGATCACCATGCAGGCCGCGTTGTCATCGCTGAACTGCGGGTTGAAGCTGTAACCCAACGCGCCAAAGAAAGCCCTGGAGGCTTGCAGGTCACGCACTGGAAGATTGACGAAGATCATCTGCGGGTTGCCCATGCTCAGCCCTCCGCCGGCATCGGCTTCATGCAGTTGACCATCCACGGCTTTCCGTAGCGATCCAGCAACATGCCCCAGCGGTGCGCCCAGAAGGTTTCGGCCAGCGCCATCTGCACCTGCCCACCTTCGGCCAGGGCTGCGAACACGCGTTCGGCTTCCTCGATGCTGTCCACGTCGACGTTGATGGTGGTGGCGCTGCCACCAGCACCTTGCGGGCCATCGGCCGCCATCAGCGTCGCGCCGCCGGCTTCGACCTGGCAATGCGCGATCTGCTCCGGTTGCGGCATGAAACCGCCGCAACCTTCCGCATCCATGTCCGGACTCGGCGGCATGTCGCCGTACTTCATTTCCGACACCACCGTGCCACCCAGCGCCTTGGCGTAGAACGCCATCGCCTCGTGGGTCTGGCCGTTGAAGCCCAAAAACGGAATCAATTTCATCGTCCTGCTCCTGCTGCTCGGGGTTGGGTTCAGTTGTTGCGTTCGATCTGCTCGCGTAAACGCTGCTCCTGTGCCTGCAATTCCGGGGTGAAGGCGGCGCCGAAATCTTCAGCTTCGAAGAACGGGCGGATCTCCACTTCCACCGCACTGCCGTTGGTCGGGGTGAACGGGGCCCGCTTGAGCCACTCCACCGCCTCGTCCAGCGAGCGCACCTGCCACAACCAGAAGCCGGCAACGAGCTCGCGGGTTTCGGCGAACGGACCATCGATCACGCTGCGGCCCTCGGCGGCGAAACGCACCCGCGCGGCCTGTGACGTGGGCTTCAAGCCCTCGCCGGCCAGCATGATTCCGGCCTTCACCAGCTCCTCATTGAAGGCTCCCATCGCGGCGATCTCCGCCTCCGTGGGCATCACCCCGGCCTCGGTCTCGGGGGTCGCTTTCACCAGCACCATCACTTTCATCGCCATGCTCCGTTGCGGGCGGCATGCCCGCTACACATCAGGTACGACGATGCGTGGCTGGCAACCTCGACAAGGTCCTTCCATCTTTTTATGAATGAATTCATGCGGCAACGCAGCAGGCGTGATGCGACATCATGTGCAACCCCTGCGCCTGAGGCTGGACCATGAAGTTCATGCTGTTGATCTACATCGACCCGCAATTGCTGCAGACCGTGCCTGCCGATGACTACGACGCGCTGATGCGCGGCTGCCTGCAGCATGCCGATGCCCTCCAGGCGCAGGGCACACTGTTGATGTCACAACGCCTGCAGCCACCTGGCGGCGCACAGACCCTGCGCAGCCGCCAGGGCCAGTCACGGATCATCGATGGCCCCTTCGCGGAGACCCGCGAAATCCTGGCCGGCTTCAACCTGATCGAGGCAGCTGACGCCGGTGAGGCCATGCGCATCGCGCGGCAATTCCCGTGGGCGGCGTACGGCAGTATCGAGGTGCGGGCCGTGGATGACCTGGATGCAGAGCGGGTGCGGGTCGGGGCGTGAGCGCGTTTTGCGGTACAGCAAGGCGGCGCTGGCAATGAAGGATGATCCACGCCCCGCATGGCCAGCTGGTCCCAGCTGATCCTGGTTGCATACCTGCCAGCGCCTTCGCTCAGCGGGCAGTGCTCAACGTGGCAATCGTCGAGCCCCGTATCCGGACCGATCAAACCGCCATCCACGTCTTCCTGATCGCAAGGCTTGCGGTCCTCCAATAGCGGCGCCATTCGCCCGCTGCCGATGTCCCTTTCTGCATGGATCAGCACCGACCTCGCTGCACCAACCGGGGCCACTTCGGCCGTGTGTGCATGACGCTTCCATCGCCTGCCAGCAGAACTGCGGCCAATCTGGACTTGGCACATTCCAGGGTGGCCTGTGCACTCGGCCACACCATCTCGGGCTCGCAGGCAGCCCCAGAGAAAACGCACTACCGATCGTCGTCGGCCTGCTGATCGCAGGTCGCGGCACCGACTCACCAAGGCCCAGATGGGGAAATACCTGGTTGCTGGAAGCAGGCTCGCAAGCCGGGCGCCCATTGCCTCGATTCCGAGAGCCTGAATACGAGGAAGGGCAAAATGGCGTCATCCATTACCTTGGTGCCTTGACATGCAAGGCAATGATTTAAAAGGAAAATGAAAATTTTTACGGAAAATTTAATGAATGGCTATTAACTTTCACGCGTAACCAGCGTTATCTTTCGTTCACCTGGAATTTAGGTATCTAACTTGATGCCTGCCAGAGAACACCCATTTCGGAGAGAGAGATGACCCATCGCAAGACCATTCAACGGGCTGCTTTGAGCGCTGCCCTGACCCTGTGCCTCGCCGGCGTTGCCCATGCGCAGAGCACCACCGGTAGCATCTACGGCACGGTGCCATCGGCCGAAGCAGGTACCACCGTCCAGGTCACCAACAATGCCGGTTTCTCGCGCACGGTGACCGTGGGTGCTGACGGCCGCTACAGCATCAGCTCCCTGCCAATTGGCGACTACAAGATCAACGTGCAGCGCGATGGCCAGGTCATCGGCACACGTGATGTGTCGGTGATCGTGGGCGCAGGTACGGATGCCTCGTTCGCCAGCAGCGGTGCCGGCGCATCCACGCTGGAAACGGTCAATGTCACCGCTACCGCCGCAGCGGCGATAGATCTCACCGCCGTGGATACGCGCACGGTGATTACCGCCGAGCAGCTCAAGCGCCTGCCGATCGGCCGTACCGCTGAAGCCATCGCCATGTTGGCGCCAGGCGCGGTGGGCGGCGCCGGCGGCTACGCCGCACTGGCCAACCTGGTCTCCTTCGGCGGTGCTGGCGCCTCGGAGAATGCGTATTACATCAACGGTTACTTCACCGGCGAGCCGCTTTCCAACCTGGGCGGCTCCGGCCTGCCGTTCGTTGCGGTTGCCCAGCAGGAAACCTACACCGGCGGCTACAGCGCCAAGTACGGTCGCTCCGATGGTGGCGTGATCAACCAGGTCGGCAAGAGCGGCACCAATGAGTGGGAGTTCGGCGCACAGATCGACTGGGCACCGAAGTCCCTGCGCTCGCGCCGCGACGACCTGTACCTGCCCGACATCGACCTGTCGCAGTACAACTCAAATCCCAACCTGCCATCGACCTGCGGTACCAACAAGGACGAGAAGTGCGAATGGGGTTACTCGGATCCGGATCTGGCTGGCACCAAGTATCAGAGCGGCAAAGGCGTCGAATTCGGCTCTACCCGCTACAGCGGCTACGTGGGCGGCCCGATCATCCAGGACAAGCTGTTCTTCTTTGCCGGCGGTGAGTGGTACAAGACCGACTCGGTGACCAATCCGAACACGCTCGGCAATGCCCGCAGCGTCCATGCTGAGGACGACAACTCCAAGTACTACGTCAAGATCAACTGGAACATCAACGACAACAATCTGCTGGAGGCCACCTGGTTCCAGCAGAATGATGACTACAGCGGCAACTACCGTGCGTACGACCTGGACACCTTCACTCAAGGTGCGAAGCTCTCCACCGTACCGACACCGATCATCAAGGAAACCGACTATCGGGTCCTGAAGTACACCAGCTTCCTCACCGACAATCTGACCTTGAATGCCACCTACGGCACCAGCGATTTCACCAACCGCCAGGTCAACCCGAGCATCCTCGCAAACACCCCGTATATCGCAGGCTCGGCGTTCCAGGACCCGGCTGCCAACGGCGGCAAAGAGGTGAAGAACATCCAGGGTGGCTACCAGTCCATTGATGCAAAGGACAAGACCCGCGGCTTGCGCGCTGACCTGGAATGGGTGGTGGGCGACCACACGCTCAGTGTTGGCGTGGACAACATCAAGTTCGAAGCAAAGAACGAGGGCACGTCGCAGGTTGCCGACTACTGGGAATACAGGAAGGCCAGCAGCGGCGCCACCAACATCTCGCCGTCGCTGGGCGTGGGTGCGCCGGGTGGTGAGGGCTACTACGTTCGCCAGCTGAAGTACTTCAACAACACCAGCATGTCGCTCGACCAGAAGGCCTGGTATCTGGAAGACCGCTGGAAGGTGACCGAGAACCTGCTGCTCTCGATCGGCCTTCGCAACGACGAGTTCACCAACAAGAACGACGCCGGCCAGTCCTACATGGATGCCAAGGACCAGTGGGCACCGCGTCTTGGTTTCAGCTGGGACGTGATGGGTGATGCCTCGCTGAAGGTGTTCGGCAACGCTGGCCGCTACTTCCTGGCAATGCCCAACAACGTCGCAATCCGCGGCGCATCGGCATCTACCTATACCTACCAGTACTACACCTACAGTGGTGTCGATGCCAGCGGCCTGCCCACCGGCCTTGTCGAGGTTCCTGGCCTCAACGGTGCACCTGCACCGGGTCCGGTGTCGTCAAACGGCGAATATGGCGTGCCGGTCGATGTGTTGGCCTTCGCCCCCAAGGACATGAAGAACATGTACCAGGATGAGTACATCCTGGGCTTCGAGAAGACCTGGGGTTCCGACTGGGTTTACGGTGCAAAGTTCACCTATCGCGACCTGAAGTCATCCATCGACGATATCTGCGACAGCGGCAAGATCGTCGACAAGCTCATCGCCAACAAGATCGATCCGGATTCGGTTGAAGTCGCCAGCTGCTACATGTTCAACCCGGGCGGCAGCAACACCTTCAGCTTGAAGAACGTCAATGGCTCCGGCCGCACCGAGATCAAGATGAACGGCTCCGATTGGGGCTTCGATGAAGGCGTCAAGCGTACCTACAAGGCGATCGACCTGTACCTGGAGCATCCGTTCGACGGCAAGTGGGAAGGCCGCGTGAACTACACGTACAGCAAGAGCGAAGGCAACAACGAAGGCCAGGTGAAGTCCGAGTTCGGCCAGACCAACATCTCCAAGACCCAGGACTGGGATGCTGCCGAGATGATGCGCTTCGCCAACGGCTACCTGGCCAACGATCGTCGCCATCAGCTGAAGCTGTTCGGCAGCTATGCCATCACCCCGGAATGGATGGTGGGTGGCAACATCCGCGTGATGTCCGGCTCGCCGATCAGCTGCCTGGGCTATTACAACCCGGACGGCGGCATCAACGAGGGCACTACGGCCGGCGATCCGATCGGTTACGGCGCTGCTTACCACACCTGCCTGGGCAGCATCGCCAAGCCGGGTGCACGTCGTAATCCCTGGACCAAGAACGTCGATCTGGCCGTGACGTACCGTCCGTCGTACTTCGACGAAAAGGTCACCTTCAGCATGCAGGTGTTCAATGTCCTCAATGAGCAGAAGGCGACCCAGGTGGATGTGACTTCGGAAGAAGACGCATACACGGTGTCCAACACCTACATGGTGCCGATTGCCCGTCAGACCCCGCGCTACGTGATGTTCTCTGCAACCTACGATTTCTAAGAAACCCGCTGTGGCAGAACGAAGCGGCCCCCGAGCGGGGTCGCTTCTCCACGAAGAGCACTACACCGTGGCAACGCCAGACTCTAGCCAACCAACAAGATGACTCTCTGACACGTGATTGACCCCGGCCTCGGCCGGGGTTTTTTTTTGAAACGGCCCTCAGTGCGGCTGCGAGCAAGTGAGAGTCGCGAAAATGAACGCGAGCAAACTCTCATTCGTAAAGTTTTTTTCTTTATTTATCAATTGGTTGAAATTAGTTACAGCTGAGATTGTAAATAGCTTGTAAGTGAAATTAAGATTTCGTTCAGCTGTAACGAAAACTACATTTCCGTGCAGCGCGGTTGCAACAGCACTTTGCAAGATCAATGAACCAAGGAAATCTGATGACCCGCAGCACCAACGTCACCCGGCTCAAGCGCACCGCGCTGGCCATCGTCCTCACCTCGGTCATCGGCGCCGCCGCTGCCCAGAGCACCACCGGTTCCCTGTTCGGCAGCGCCCCCTCTGCCGCCGGTGCCACCATCACCGTCCAGAACGAATCCGGCCTCAAGCGCAGCGTCGCGGTCGACGCCAATGGCCGCTACAACCTCGGCTCGCTGCCGGTGGGCAAGTACTCGATCAGCCTGGAACGTGATGGCCAGGTCCTCGACAAGCGCGAAAACGTGCTGCTGCGCGTCGGCGCCGGCACCGAAGTCTCCTTCGGCAGTGAAGGTGCAACCACCCTGGATGCGGTGACTGTCACCGCTGCCAACATCCCGAAGATCGACGTAAGCAACACCGTTTCCAAGTCGGTGGTCACCGCCGAGCAGCTGGCCGTGCTGCCGCTGGGCCGCAGCGCCGAGTCGATCGCGCTGCTCGCACCGGGCGTGATCGCCGGCAGCGGCGAGTTCACCAATGGCTCGCGTTCGGTACTGTCCTTCGGTGGCGCCAGCGTTTCCGAGAACGCCTATTACATCAACGGCTACAACGTCACCAATCCGCTGAACTACCTGGGTGGCGTCAGCCTGCCCTACGGCTCCATTGATCAGCAGGAAACCTATACCGGTGGTTACAGCGCGAGCTACGGCCGCTCCACCGGCGGCGTGATCAACCAGCTCGGCGCACGTGGCACCAACGAATGGAAGTTCGGCGTGCAGACCACCTGGTCGCCGAAAAGCCTTTCGGCCTCGCCGCGCGACGTCTGGTACCCGCGTGACGGTTCCATCTACCGCTACCGCGATGGCGACGGCAAGACCCAGACCACCTATAGCGGCTACGTCAGCGGTCCGTTGATCGAAGATCGCCTGTTCGTGCACCTGGCCGCCGAGGCCGACAAGACCGATGGCGTGTCCACCAACAACATCGAGTCGGCGCAGCAGGCACGCAACAACTACAGCTACAGCTCGCCGAAGTTCTACGGCAAGATCGACTGGAACATCAACGACAACAACACGCTGGAATACACCCGTATCCAGAACACCGACCGCCAGGCCGGTTACTACACCGCGTTCGACTACGATGACCTGAGCGGCGGTGACCGTACCGGTGTCTATCCGAACACCACCAAGATCAAGGACACCTTCGACATCTTCAAGTACACCGGTTACCTGACCGATGACTTGACCTTGAGTGCCACCTACGGTCGCAGCAAGCAGGACAACCTTGCGTCCAACCCCAGCGACTCGCCGTTGCCGTACATCAGCGGCTCCGCCTACCAGGACCCGTTGATCACCGGCGGCTCGCCGATCCGCAACTCGCAGGCCACCAATGCGGGCAAGGCCAGCGACGCAGGCAGCAAGACCCGCGGCCTGCGCGTGGATCTGGAATACCGCATCGGCAACCACGAGCTGACGGCCGGTATCGACAACATGTATTACAACGCGCACAACGAAGGCCAGTCGATGACCGGCCCGGGTTATGCGTGGATCTATTCGCAGGTCGATCCAAACGAGTCGCCGAACAGCAAGTTCAACATCGCTGCGCCGGGTGGCGAGGGTTACATGGTGCAGAAGTACATCTTCTCCACCACCACCAGCATGAGCGTGGAACAGAAGGCCTACTACCTGGAAGACCGCTGGCAGATCACCCCGAACTGGCTGGTCACGCTGGGCCTGCGCAACGACAAGTTCACCAACTTCAACAGCTCGGCGGTTGCCTATGTTGAAAGCGGTGACCAGTGGGCCCCGCGTGCCGGCGTGAGCTGGGACGTGTTCGGTGATTCCTCGCTGAAGGTGTTCGCCAACCTTGGCCGTTACTACCTGGCCCTGCCCAACAGCGTCGCCATCCGCGGCGCCTCTGCATCCACCTATACCCGCGAGTACTTCACCTACTCGGGCATCGATGCTGACGGCAACCCGACTGGCCTGAACGCACTGGGCCCGGGTCCGGTGTCGTCGAACAACGAATACGGTGTTGCACCAGATCCGTACTCGGTCGCGCCAACCGACCTGAAGTCGCAGTACCAGGACGAGTTGATCCTCGGTTTCGAAAAGACCGTGGGTGAATCCTGGAACACCGGCGCCAAGGTTACCTATCGCCGTCTGCAGGCTGCCATCGATGACGTCTGCGATCCGGACCGCATGGCCGACAAGCTGTCCGCCGCTGGCGTGGACCCGGATTCGGTGACCATCCCGGGCTGCCTGATCTTCAACCCGGGCAAGACCAACACCTTCATGCTGGCCAACGTCGACGGCTCGGGTTACACCCAGCTGCAGATGAGCGGCCACGACTGGGGCTTCGGCAACCAGAAGGCCAAGCGTGACTACGTTGCCATCGACCTGTTCCTGGAACACCCGATGAGCGACAAGTGGTACGGCCGCCTGGATTACACCTGGTCGCGCAGCTTCGGCAACACCGAAGGCCAGGTGAAGTCGGACATCGGTCAGGACGACGTGTCCAAGACCCAGGACTGGGACGGCTCCTACCTGATGGAGTACGCCGGTGGTTACCTGGCCAACGACCGTCGCCACCAGCTGAAGGGCTTTGCTGCCTATCAGTTCAACGACGAGTGGACCGCGTCGGCAACGCTGAGCGTCGCCTCGGGCATGCCAAAGAGCTGCCTGGGCTACTACGGCACCGACATCACCGATCCGATGGGCTACGAGTCCGCCTACCACTACTGTGGTGGCAAGCCGTCGCGTCCGGGTGATGCAGGTCGCCAGCCGTGGACCAAGCGTCTGGATCTGGGTGTGCAGTACCGTCCGGCCTTCGCCGAGCACAAGCTCGCATTCGGCCTGAATGTCTTCAATGTCTTCAACGAACTGAAGCCGCTGCAGAGCGATCCCTCGTACGAAGTGGGTCCGAAGAAGATCTCGGAGACCTATGGCATCGGCACGTTCTACACCGCCCCGCGCTCGGTCCGTCTGACTGCGTCCTACGACTTCTGATCAGGAAGCGAAGCAGCAAAGCAATCTCTCATTGACGATGTACTTGAAACCCCGGCCTGGCGCCGGGGTTTTTTTTAGCTGCAACAGCAGCACTGCGAAGTGCTGTACCCGCCAACGTCAACACAATGCAAAGGCAAGTCCATCACTGAACATTCCGTCTTTCCAAGTCGCTTGTTCACGAAATTGACAGATGAAAAAAGGCCATAAAAAAAAGCAGAGCCCCTCATATTCGCCGCCGTAATTTGTCAGGCAACAGACTGAGTCGCCAAATCTCCGTGGGAGTTCAGTCAGCAAGAACTCACAACGCAAGGTTTGGGAGTCACCTGCCACCTACTCCATTGAGGGGAACCGATGAGCACTTACCCACGGACAACGCGTGTCTTCCACTGCGCTGCACTGGCATTGATGCTGGGCGCATGCGTGACCTCGGCCCATGCCCAGAGCACCACCGGCGACATCATCGGCAATGCCACCGCATCACATCGGATACAGGTGAGGAACCTGACAACCGGCAATGCACGCGAAGTACAGGTTGCGGCCGATGGCAGGTTCCGCGTCCCTGCACTGCCCACCGGCGAATACGAAGTATCAACGCTGGATGGCATCACGGTGGTCAACACTGCCAGAGTGCAGGTGATCGCCGGCCAAGCAAGCACAGTCCATCTGGTAGCAACCGGCGGCGCCACCTCACTGGACGGAATCACTGTACGAGGGCGTTGGCCAAACCAGATTGACGCTACCAGCGTGGAGACCCGAACCACCTTCACCGCCGAGCAGCTCAACACCTTGCCGGTAAGTCGCGACATCACCAGCATCTCGCTGCTTACACCAGGCACTGTCGCCAGCTCCGGTTACTTCGGCCCAGCCTCGTTCGGTGGCGCGTCGGCAGCAGAGAACAGCTACTACGTCGACGGTTTCAACGTCACCAATCTGTACGACAGCCTGTCGTTCTCTGAAGTGCCATTCCAGGCCATCGACCAGCTCGACGTCCAGACCGGTGGCTACGGTGCACGGTATGGTTTCTCCACCGGCGGCGTTACCTCGGTCAACGTCAAACGCGGCAGCAACGAATGGAAGGGCGGTTTCAGTTGGGCGGGTGTCCCCGCCGGTCTGCGCGAGAAAGCGCCGGATACCTTCCGCACCGACGGAAGCCTGCTCCGCTCCTACGACAGGAACAGCAGCAGCTCCAATACCTACACCGCATGGGTTGGTGGCCCGCTGATCGAGGACAAGCTGTTCGTGTTCGCCCTGGGGGAGTTCGGCCGCTCCAAACAAACCCTCTATGGCTCCCGCGTTGGCAGCCAGATCCGCAATGCCACCGCCCCGGACACACCGGTGGTTCCTGCCTCGTTGGACACGACTGCCTACGACTACGACTCAAAAAGCCCCTACTGGCTGGTCAAGCTGGATTGGTACCCCAATGATGCGAATCACATCGAGTACACCGGCTTTGACAACAGCAGCCGCTATACCTACGACTATTTCAATGCAGCCTATAGCAACGATGGCAGCAACGGTGAGCCGTCCAAGGTACGAGCATTCGGGCAACTGGTTGGCAAGAGTGGCGGCCAGACCGACATCTTCAAATGGACCAGCTACCTGACCGACACCCTGACCGCGTCACTGCAATACGGGCAGATGCGCAACCGCAACTCACAGTTCACCATCAGCCCCGATGGCACCGTGAGTGCCTACGATGGCAGCATCGACGGCGACAGCGGCGCATGCCCTTACGTCATCGACACCAACGGCGCACAGATCGGCTGCGCGGTAAGTAGCTCCGTCAACATGCAGGGCGGCCATGACAAGCGCAGCAACACTCGCCTCGACCTGGAGTGGCAACTGGGCAAGCACAAGCTCAGCGGCGGCTACAGCGACGAAGACTGGGATTCCACCGCAGGCACCTCCTATTCGGCAGGTGCCTACTGGCGGCTGACCCCAGCCTATGCCTACCTGATCAATTTCCGCACTGGCGGCGGAATTGGCATCGACCAGAAGTCCTGGTACCTGGATGACCACTGGCAGATCACCGACAACTTCATGCTCTACGTCGGCGTCCGCAACGATTCGTTCGAGAACAGGAACGGCGCGGGCGCGACGTTCGTCAAGCAGGACAATATCTGGCAACCACGCCTTGGCTTCACCTGGGACGTGCTCGGTGACGGTAGCAGCAAGCTGTATGCATCGCTCGGCCGCTACTCACTGCCGATCGCCGCCAATGTTGCGCTGCGCGCTGCATCTGCCTCGTACTACACCTACAACTACTACAGCTATAGCGGCTATGACCCGGTCAGCGGCGTCCCCAATGTCACCGGATCCTATGCCGGCGGCGCATACGACTTTGTCGTGAACGGCGAAGACGGCAGCACCCCGGACCCGAAGGCCGTCGCCAGCAAGGGCTTGAAGCCCTATACCCAGGATGAGGCCATCCTCGGCTACCAGTATGAGCTGCACTCGGACACAAGCTGGCTCGATGCATGGACGCTCAGTGCAAAAGCCACCTACCGCCGCATCAACAATGTCATCGATGACACCTGCGACACGCGCCAGCTGTACCACGTTGCCGAGGACGCCGGCTATGACGTCTCCAGCTGGGGCGGCGAGTGGGGCGTGCGGGAAGGCCTGCCGGGTTGCTACCTGTACAACCCGGGCCGCGACTTGACCCTGAGCCTGGATGTGGACGGCAACGGCAGCGCTGAAACCCTCACCGTTGCCGCCGACAAGCTGGGCCCGGAGGCCAAGCGTTACTACAAGGCATTGACCCTGGCTGCGGAAAAGCACACCGACAAGTGGTATGCCAGCTTCAACTACACCTGGGCCAAGCTCAGCGGCAACTACGAAGGTCTGGTGAAGAGCACCAATGGCCAGAGCGATACCGGCACCACCTCGGATTTCGATTTCGCCGAGATCATGTACGGCGCCGATGGTTACCTGTTCAACGACCATCGCCATACCTTCAAGCTTTACGGCGGCTACAACTTCAACGACGAGTGGCAGGTGGGTGCCAACATCCAGGTGCAGTCGGGCGCACCGATCAGCTGCCTCGGCGGCGGCACGGGCACTTTCGGTACCGAGTACGGCTACGCCGGCGTATTCCACACCTGCAATGTGGGCGAAGACGACATCTCCAGGCTGGGCGGGTCCGGCCGCACGCCGTGGACGCTCAACGTCAGCCCCAACGTGGTGTACAAGCCGAGATGGGCCCAAGGCCTGAGCATGCAGCTCTCCGTACTCAATGCCTTCAACTCGATCAAACCGTTGCAGGTATATGAGACCAGGTACTCGTACAACTCGGCAGGCACGATCACCGATTTCTACAACTACCGGGCCGGCAAGTACTACACCACGCCGCGCTACGCCCGCCTGCAGCTGCAGTACGACTGGTAAGCGACGCGCCGAAGCTGGTTGGCCACGGGTGATTCCATCCGTGGCCAACTCCGATCAGCGCAAACCGTCATTCCCCCACCTACAGAGCAGACGCGGGCGCATAATCACTGGGCAATGCTGATGTCGAGCCTGTTGCCCAGCGCAGCTTCATTGCCACTGTAGTCTTTCGCGGTGATCCGGATCGTGTAGTTGCCCGGCTGCAACTCCATCGGCTGCAGCTCGCCGCTGGCCAACAAACCATCACGCACGGTATTGGTCAGCACGTAGCGGAAGCGGGTACTGCTGCTGCCATGCACGGTGATGCCGCTGTCCGCCGCATAAGCGAGCTTCACCGCTTCGCGTTGCGGTGGCATGCGGTTGAAGATGATGTTGGTACGTGGTTGTTCGTAGCCGGGCAGCGCGCGGCCAGTGGCGTCGAGTATCTGGTAACCCAGGCTGTACAGGCCTAGCCGGCGTCGCGGCAGGTTGTTGTCAACCTGGTCCCAGGCCTCCACCACCAGTTGCAGGCCACCGCCATCGCGCGGCACCTGCAGGCGCCCATCGACCTTGTCGATCAGGCGCTGGTTGTTGCTGTCGAGCAGGGCGATGTCGTCGATCTTCGGTGCCACGTGGTCGGCGTAGTTGGAGAAACCAAGCCGCACCGCATTGCGCTCGTAGCCCGACGGCCCAATCGCCAGGTGCACATGCGCCTGGTTGTTGATGCTGCCCAGCGCATCACCGGGCTGGAAGCGCGTGCCACGGCGTACACGCACGCGCTCCAGCTGGCCGGCTTCGTCGTAGACGAGCTGCATGCGTGCCGGATCCAGTGTGCGATTGGATGCATCGCGACCAACCTTCATATGGATGTAGTCGAGCTTGTCCAATGACAGGCCCTCGGCCTGGCCGCCCAGCGTCCAGGTCGATGCCGGGCTGCTGACCTTGGCACTGGCGATGGCCAACACGGTCTGACCCACATCACCGCGCACATCGAAGCCACTGTGCAGGTGGTGGCGGCTCTCGCCGCTGAAGTTGCCACGCACCTCGCCCAGCGTGCCGGTGACTTCATGCCAACCCAGTTGGGGTGCCAGTGGCCAGCGGCCTTGGTTGGCGGGTAGCGGATTGTCCGGCGACGGCCCGAGTTGCGCAGGTACATCAGCAGCTGTCGCTGTGCGCGGCACAAGGTGATGGATGCGATAGGCATCCGCGTCGCTCAACAGCAGGCTGCCATCCGGCGCCAGTGCCAATCCTGCAGGGCGCGCGAAGCGCTGGGCATCGTTGCCCGCCACGGCCACGATATGGCCGTGTGGTGACAGCTGCACCACGCGGCCGCTCAGCCGCTCGCCAACATAGACCACGTCGTCATGGGTGATGGCCAGGGTCATCGGCCCCCACAGCACCCGATCGGCGTTGGGCATGCCAACCCGGGTACTGACCATGCCGGTGCTGCTGACCGTGCGCAGCGCGTTGTTCTGCAGGTCGGCGACCCACAGGTTGCCGTGGCTGTCGAACGTCAGGTCGGTCGGTGTATCAAAACGCGCTTGTGCGCCCTGCCCATCCTCCCAACCCGGCAGTGCACCACCGGCCAGGGTGCTGACCGTGCCATCGGTAGCAATCACGCGGATGCGGTCATTCCAGGTATCGGCGACATAAACGCGGCCGTCCGCAGCCACCGCCACGCCCATTGGTCCATTGAAGCGCGCCTGCGCGCCCTTGCCATCAGCGAAGCCCGGCGTGCCATCACCGGCCAGGGTAGTGACCTGGCCCTGCGCGCTGATCCTGCGGATGGCATGGTTGCCGGTGTCGGCCACATAGAGATTGCCCTGCCCATCCAGGGCGATGCCCGACGGCGTATTGAACTTCGCCGCCGCGCCTTGGCCGTCTGCAAATCCTTCAGTGCCACCGGCCAGAACCTGGAAGGCACCGTCAAGGCCGCGGTAGAGAATGCGATTGTTGTCGCCGGCATCGGCGACGAACAACAGGCCACCGCCCATCGCCAGCCCCCAGGGATCACTGAAGCGGGTCTGTGCGGCCTTGCCGGCGCTGTTACCCGCCACGCCGTCGCCACCCAGCAACTCGATCTGCGCCTGCCAGCCCAGCGCTGTAGGCGGCGGACCCGCTGGCGCTGGCGCCTGCGGCGCCCACACGAAGGTGGCAGCCAGCGCGGCGCCGGTCACGGTGATGACGGCAATTACCCAATGTTTGCGATCCATGTACACCCAACCAACGACGGACCCGGCACCATAGACGCTCACGGCCCGCGGCGAAACCGCCGAAAGCCCTGCATGGTGGAGAACCGTATGCATCTATATCTGCAAGAAGAGGCGATCCGCCTGCAGGCTGGGCAGAGCACGGATATCAGCCTGTCGCTGTCACTGCCCTCGCTGTTGAAGGCGGGACTGCAGCATTTCCCGCCTTCGGAGCAGGCAATGGAACAGGCCATCGCCAGCACCGAAGATGCCTTGATGCCATGGATTCCAGCCTTGCGCCTGGATTCGCTGGAGGTATTGGAGTGTGCCGATGCGGTGCTGGCGCCCCTGCCGGGCGTGCTGGGCTATCCGCCGCAGGCGATCTGTGAGCTGGACATCGACGAAGTCGAGCGGGCATTCAACCAGCTGGCACAGGTAGCGGCGGGGATGCCGGCAAAGAGCCTGGATTTACCCGAGCGCCCGGATTTCGTTGCCGCGCTGGTGGTGGTCCGCGAGCTGATGCATCACGTTGGTTGGGATCAGTTGCGGTTGCTTGAGGCTGGGCTGGTTGGTGCTGAGAACTGACGCCAGAGCAAAAGCACCCCTCCCCAACCCTCCCCTGCTGCGCAAGGGAGGGAGCTCAAGCCAAAGCTGCGGCGGTCCCCTCCCTTTGCCGCAGGCAAGGGGAGGGTTGGGGAGGGGTGCTCTTGCCCTGCTTTTGCCTCTCTCAGTCCAGAAAAACCCACTACAAAGCTGGCTTCTCCGGCGCCGTCCCCATCGCCTCGCGATAACGCCCGTACAAGGCCAAGACCTTGTCCACGTATTGCCGGGTCTCCGCATAGGGCGGCACTCCGCCATAACGTGCGACCACCCCGATCCCGGCGTTGTAAGCCGCTGCCGCCAAGGTTCGGTCACCGTTGTAGCGACGCAGCAGCGACTTCATGTAACGCGCACCACCGCTGATGGACTGTGCTGGGGACAGGGGATCACTCACCCCGTACTCGGTTGCCGTCTCCGGCATCAACTGCATCACCCCCTGCGCGCCCTTGGGCGACACCGCTTTTTCATCGAATGCGCTTTCGGCATGGGCGACTGCACGCAACCAGGCATCGTCCACGCCGGTGGCCTTGGCAGCGGCACGGAATTGCGGGGCGTGCCGGTTCAACTGCGGTGTGCCTACCCGGCCAAGACCTTCATGGGCCGGCTCGCCCGGCGGCGTGGCGACAGTGAAACGCAGGTAGGGTGTCGAGCCCGGCAGGTTGCGGGTGGAATAAACCAGCCTGCCATCCTGCTCACGCTCATACAGGGTGCCACTGAACACACCGAAGTTGCCCCAGAGATTGGGGGTCTGCACGGCGTTGTCCTCGATCTCGATGGCCTTGCAGCTGGAGCCCGGCTCCGGCGCAGTGGCCATGCTGACCGTGCCTTTCTGCACGCAGCGGTACACCGTGCGTGCCTGCAACGGCGCGCACAGCCCGTACAACAGCAGCAACAGCACAAGCGCGGCCGCGCGCGGCATGGGGCCAGATCCAATCGTGAGGAAGGAGACGATGCTGAGCCTGCCTGTTTGAACGGCAGATGATGAAAAAGCCGCCAATCGCGCCCAGAATGAATACCTGCTTTCCAGCCCCTTCCAGCCCCCATGACCGTGCCCCTGCTCGGCTTTGATAACCCCCAATTCCATACCGGACGTAACACCAGCGTACGGCGAGGCGCGCGTTGGCATGGGGTGGCGCAGGCGTGTATCGAACGGGGTGAAGGCCGCCAGATTGGCCCGATCTCACTGCAGACCGAACTGCGGGCCTTTGATGCCCTGGATGAAGGCGATCTGCGCGATGAGCATGATCCTGGCTGTCGCACGCCTGCAGGATTACTTGCGGTGATGCAGCGCTTGTATCCCGGGTTTCGCGGTGATGAGTTGGTGACGCTGGTGCATTTCTGGGTGGAGTGAGAGAACACACCTGAATGCCAACGGATAGCCTGGCCGCGCAGCGAGCTGGACCGGGCAAGCACAGCCGGTGGACGGAGCTCTGGCGGTCATTCCGATAGGCTGCCAACAGCCCCGGGTGCGCTGCGCTTACCCGGGCTACATATGTGCTGTTGCTTCTGCTTCTGCTTCTGCTTCTGCTGTCGCTGTTGCTGTTGCTGTTGCTGTTGCTGTTGCTTCTGCTGTTGCTTCTGCTGTTGCTTCTGCCGTGGCCGTGGCTCTTTCCTTCTCCCGTTCACGGGAGAAGGTGGTGCGAAGCACCGGATGAGGGGAGCTTTTGCTTTTGCTTCAAGCAAAAACCAAAACCGCAAAAGCTCCCACCACAATCAACGCCCCTGCGCTGCCCGCAGATGCGCGCCTACCGGACCCGAGAACGCGCGCCCATCGGCCACATCCCAATTGATCGACCAGGTCATCACGCCACGGAAATCCGGATGCGGCTGGCTCGGCTTCACCTCATCGCATTGCTTCGCCATTGTCAGGCAATCGAAGGCACGATTGATATCCACCGGCGTCGCATAACCATTGCCTGCAGCGCGCAGACCCGACGGCAGGGCCAAGGCAACCTGGTCCGCACGCAACCCAGCAAAGCGTCCCTTGCCACCGGCCAGATCAAACCCTTCGATCAGCATCCTGACCGAGCCCACCATCATGTCCACGCTGCCACCCGGATATTTCTCAGGGCGGTACGGCGTGGGCAGGCCACCGTTGTTGTAAAGCTGCACATGCAGCAGATCCAGTTCCTCGCGCAGGCCATCGATCAGCGGCAGATACGCACCCCAGATGCCTTCCATAGACACCATGCCGCCCTGCACATACGGATGCTCCGGCGCCATCGACACATACAGGTTCGGGTACATGCCATGCAGGCGCTTCACCGCCGAAATCAGATGCGGCGTAACCGGCGCGCCGTGCACCACACCTGCGATCTTTTCCAGATCGACATCAATACCATCGAAGCCGTAGGTGTTGATCGCATCTGCGGTGGTGCGGACGAAATTGTCTTCGTCACGCTGGGTGTTCAAGGTCACCGTGCCCAGTTCACCCCCGAAGGACAACACCACGATCTTGCCCTGCGCACGCTTGGCGGCGATGTCGGCAATCAGCTGCGTGCGGTCCAGCGCGGGATCCGGATTGAACGCCACCTTGCCCTCGCCCATGTCATCGGCGAAGGCCAGCACGATCACGTCCCAGCTCTCATCCACCTTGCCCACCGGCAACAGGCCCTGGCCGTTGTCGAAGTTATGCAGATAGCCAACCAACGTATGTTTGGGTAGCGCGTGGCTATGCCCCGGGGCGACACCAACACCTGCGGACGGCACCGGCGTTGCCTGGCAACCGAATGTCGAAACAAGCGCCAGCGTGGAGAACAAAAGACCGATCGACTTCATCGCACCACCAGAATAGGAAGATGCCCGATTCTAGGCATGCGAAACCGGCGAAAAACCATTCAAAGACAATAGCTTAGAAAAGTCGTCCTGTTTTGTCCCGGTTTGTCCGGCAGCTGACGCGCAGGCCGCTCAGCGAGAACCGGCAATGGCGACAGCCAAGCCCGCCGCTGGCCCAGGATGACCGCCGCTCAAGTGCACATTTTCATGCGCCGCTCGGCATCCCACAGTGCACGCCGGGCCATGTCATAGGCGCTGTCCGCGGCACTGAGCAGGCTGTGCTCGGCCTCCACCGGATCGGCGCCATTGTTGAAACGGTACTCGGCACGCTGCAGCGCATCCAGGTGCGTCATCACCGGCGCAAGCCACTGCCGGCGCTGCTGTCCATTGCAACGCGGATAGCGCTGCTCCAGCGCGCCCAGCGCAACGCGAATGCGGCGACTGGCTTCACCCTTCATGTCCGGTGCTTTCTCATAACGGATGGGCGCGGCCTTGTAGGCATCGCCCGTGGCTTCGCTACCGAGATCGGACTTGCGCTCATGCAGGCTGGGATTGAACGCCACCTCGGGCGGACGCCGTGCCTGTGCCGGTTGGATATCCGGACCGTGGATCAAACGGGCACCGATCTGGCCCAACGTCGGCGGCTTCGTCTTGTCCTCGAACATGCCGGAGACCAACTCCTCCAGCGGCCGCTCGCCGACGCCCGTGGCCAACGCTTCGCGGTGTTCGAACACCCGCTCGGTCGCACTTTTCTGGCGCGTGGCGTTACCGTCGGTGGGCACCGCCAAACTACCGTCCTTGCCATACAGGCGCTGCGACCAGCCCATCTGCGCTGGTGCTGGCTTCGCTGCAGGCGCCGCAGCCACGGCAGGCGACGGAGTCGCAGACGGTACATCAACCGCAGGCAGGTCAAACCTGGCCACTGCCTGCGCACGCGGTGGATTCTGCAGCGCCGAAGCCACCGCTTGTTGTGCCGGCAAACGCGCCGCAGCTTGGGGCGAAGTCAGCAACCAGCGCAGTTGGATCCGGGTTTCCTCCCGTGCAACGTTCAGCTCCGGCAACTGCAACAGCAAACGCACCAGCCCGGACATGAACGCCAAGGCAATCACGCCGGCAGTCAATCGGGTCCATAGCGGTTCGGCAGCAGGATCAGAACGCATGCAACTCCAGCAAAAGACGACGCAGGGCAACAACCGGCCCTGTCACGGTACGTCGGCACACTGCAAAGACCGACAAGAGCACAACGAGTTCCACGATTGTGCCCGTCGAATGTGTGAACCTGTGGCAAGAGTGGGTCATCATCGGGCAAACGCCGTCATCGTTCGCAGCACAAGGAGCCGTACGTGAATACCGTTGCAGCACAGAACCTGGATGAAAGCATCGCCAAGCAGCTGTTCTTTGGCCATATCGCCGAAGATGTGCTGTTCCCCTACCCACAGATCCGTGAACGTGACCGCGAGATGCTGGGCGCGATGACCGATGCCATCGACCAGTTCCTGGCCGACAAGACCGCCGAGCTGCGCCAGTACGACCGCGACGCCGAGCAGCCGCCGGAATTCATCCAGGCGCTACGCGACATGGGCCTGTTCGGGCTGATCATTCCGGAGGAATTCGGCGGGCTGGAGCTGTCCAACGGTGCCTACGCGCGCGTGCTGGGCCAGACCAGCAGCCATGACAGCTCGGTGTCGCTGACCATCGGCGCGCACAGCTCGATCGGCATGAAGGGCCTGCTGCTGTTCGGCAACGACGAGCAGAAGCAGCGCTACCTGCCCAGACTGGCCAGCGGCGAGATGATCGCGGCCTTCTGCCTCACCGAATCCGGCGCCGGCTCCGATGCCGCGGCCATCCGCACCAAGGCACACCGCAACGACGACGGCAGCTGGACGCTGAGCGGCGAGAAGATCTGGATCACCAACGGCGGCATCGCCGATTTCTACACCGTGTTCGCGCGTACCGACACGCCCGAAGGCAAGGTCACCGCCTTCATCGTCGAGGCCGGCTGGGAAGGCGTCAGCCACGGCCCGCACGAAGACAAGATGGGCATCCGCGCCTCGTCCACCACCACGGTCGCCTTCAGCGATGTACGCGTTCCCGCGGCCAATGTGCTGGGCCCGGTCGGCAAGGGCTTCAAAGTGGCGATGAACATCCTCAACAGCGGCCGCACGGGTCTGGGCGGCGGTGCGGTCGGCGGCATGCGTGCGCTGATCCGCATGGCCTGCGCACAGGCCAGCGAGCGCAAGCAGTTCGGCCAGTCGATCGCCGAGTTCGGCCTGGTGCGCGAGAAGATCGCACAGATGACCGCCGATTGCTTCGCCGCCGAAAGCACGGTGTGGATGGTGGCGCACCTGATCGACAGCGGCCGCACCGACTATTCGGTGGAAGCGGCGATGAGCAAGATATTCGCCAGCGAAGCGGTGCAGCGCAGCTGCTACGAGGCCCTGCAGATTGCTGCCGGCAACGGCTTCATGCGCGAACTGCCCTACGAGCAGATGACCCGCGATACGCGCATCCTGTCGATCTTCGAAGGCACCAACGAAATCCTGCGCCTGTACGTGGCACTGAATGGCCTGAAGGGTGTGGGCGCGACATTGAGTGAGCTGCAGAGCGCGGTCGGCGGCATCTTCAACGACCCGATCAAGGGCTTCGGCGTGCTCAGCGACTATGCCGGACGCCGCGTGCGTGAAGCCACCGGCTATGGCACTGGCCGTATACGCGCGCCACTCAATGATGCGTTGCGGCCCTTGGCGCGCTTGTGCGAGAAGTACACGGTGGAGCTGTCCAAGGCCTCGGACCGGTTGCTGCGCAAGCACGGCAAGAAGATCGCCGACCAGCAGCACGCGCAGAAGCGCGTAGCCGATATCGCCATCGACCTGTTCGTCGGGCTGTGCGTGCTGTCGCGCGTGGAGAGCCTGCTGCAGGCCGGTCACCCCGCAGCGGACGACGCGGTGAAGATCGCCCGCCTGTTCGCGCGTCAGGCGCGCCGGCGCATGGCGCGCAACGTGCGGGGACTGGAGCGCAACGAAGATGAGATCGTCGAATCGCTGGCCGCATCGGTGTTGGAACGCGGCGGCTACACCTGGGATGTGATGTAAGCCCTCTGGTGTTTGTAGGAGCGGCGTAAGCCGCGAAGCCACTGCACCATCCGCCGAGAACGTTCCTGCAATTGCGTACACCTTGGCAATCGGCACCTGCATCAGCTTCGCGGCTGATGCCGCTCCTACAACAGCAACACGTGCGGCCAACGCTTGTGGGAGCGGTGTAAACCGCGAAGCAACCGAGCTATCCGCCGAAGAAGATCCTGTAATTGCAATCAACCTGGTAATCGGCAGCTCCACCGGCTTCGCGGCTTACGCCGCTCCTACAAAGCTGGGTCATCCACAGCCAGCTCACCCTCGCGCAACACCCGCCGCATCAGCATCCGTGCTTGTCGGTCCAGGCCCAGCACACGCGGCTTCACGCCATGGTGGCGATAGCGGCTGACCACCTTCTCCAAAGCCGCCACCGCGGTGATATCCCACAGCTGCGCACCGGATAGATCAATCGTCACCGCACGCCCTTCGGCAACGCGTGGATCAAAGGCATCAATGAACGCATCCGCGGACGCAAAGAACACCTGCCCGCGTACCACATGGCGAAGGCTGCCATCCTCCTGATCCAGCGTTTCCACGCGCAACAGGCGCGCAACCTTCAGCGCGAAGAAAACACCACTCAGCAACACACCAACGCCAACCCCGGCCGCCAGATTATGCGTGCCCAGCGTCACCGCTACCGTGGCCAGCATCACCACACCGGACAGGTGTGGATGCCGCAGCAGTGCGCCCAGGCTGCGCCAGTCAAACGTGGACACGCTGACCATCACCATGATCGCGACCAGCGCGATCACCGGCACCTGCCCAACCCAGGGCTTCAACAACACCATCAGCACCAGCAGGAACACGCCGGCAAACAAGGTCGACAGCCGACCACGTCCGCCGTACTTCACGTTGCCCACGGTCTGCCCGATCATGCCGCAGCCTGCAATGCCGCCGAACAGGCTGGCGGCAATATTGGCCACGCCCAGACCCGTGCACTCTCTGTTCTTGGAACTGGGCGTATCGGTGAGCTCATCGACCACCCGCGCCGTCATCATCGATTCCAGCAGGCCCACCATCGCGATCGCCAAGGCCGGCATCGCGATGATGCGCAGCGTCTCCAGATCAACCGGCAGTGATGGCAGACCCATCCATTGCGGCAGCGCATCCGGCAATTTGCCAAGATCGGCGACGGTGGGCAGATCCAGCTTCAGCCACGATGCCAGCACGCTCAGCACCACGATGCAGATCAACGGCGACGGAATCGTCCGCATGCCCGGCAGGGGCAGTCGCGGCAGTCCGTAGATGATCAACAAGCCCAACGCCAGCATCGCCCAGGTGCCGGCAGTGGCGCCGTGCAGCTGCGGCAGCTGCGCGGCGAAGATCAGGATGGCCAGCGCATTGACGAAGCCGGTGCGCACCGAGCTGCTGACAAAGCGCATCAACACGCCCAGCCGCAGCACGCCGAACACGATCTGGATGACGCCCGCCAACAGGCCCGCCGCAAACAGATACGGCAGGCCATGCGCACTGATCAGCGGCGCCGCCACCAAGGCCACCGAACCGGCAGCCGCCGTGATCATCGCCGGTCGCCCGCCGAACACCGCGATGACGATGCTCAGCACGAAGGAAGCGAACAGGCCAACCTGCGGGTCCACCCCGGCCACGAACGAGAACGCGATGACCTCGGGGATCAGCGCGAAGGTGGCCACGGCTCCGGCCAACATCTCGCGCAGGGGATTGGCGCGCCATTGCGCCAGTTCAGAATGCAGGAAGGACATACGGGCTGGCCGCCGGCGCTGGCCGATGGGGTGCGGCAGCGCAGGCAGAATCAAGATAAGGGGCGCGAATTATGCCTGCTTGGGTTGCTGCGCGCTGGTTGGTGCAGGGTTCCCGGCAAAAGCCTGAACGTCCAAAGCTACCCCTCCCCAGCCCTCCCCTTGCCTGCGGCAAAGGGAGGGAGCTTCTGCCCCCTCCCTTTTGCGGAGCAAAGGGGAGGGCTGGGGAGGGGTGCTCTTCGCGAAGAACCAAACCCCCAAAATCCACCCTGCGGTAGCATTCCCTCCCCCGCATCAGCTTCGTACCCATGCCCCACTACACCGGCCCGCTGCTCACCCGCCCGCTGCTCGAGCAGCTACAGAGCGCCCTGAAGAAGGGCAGCAGCGAGCTCAGCGCCTCGCTCGACCTGGGCCGCCGCCAGGAAACCATCGGCCTCAACGCCGACAGCTGGCAGTACAAGGGCCAGCATTACCCGTGGCCGGCCAAGCTCAAGGACCGCACCATCTACTACTGGGATGGCGAGGAGTTCAGCGCCGCCTCGCGCTTCGGCAGCGGCCTGTACAAGCTGGTGCCCACCGACTGGGGCATCCCCACCTTCGAGATTGACGGCATCAAGATGCTGGTCAGTGCACAGATCTCGCCGCTGGACGACGCCCGCCGCAAGGTGGCGCTGGTGGAGCCCCGCGGCAAGCAGCTGCTCGATACCTGCGGCGGCATGGGGTACTTCGCGGCCTGCTGCCTGGATGAAGGCGTGGCCCGCATCCGTTCGTTCGAGAAGAGCACGGAAGTGCTGTGGCTGCGCACCCTGAACCCGTGGTCACCGGATCCGGATGATGAACACGCAGGTGGCCGCCTGCAGTTGAACCATGGTGATGTGTCGAAGGAAATCGAAACCATCGCCGATGCCTCGATGGACGCCGTCCTGCACGACCCTCCGCGCTTCGGCATTGCCGGCGAGCTGTATTCACAGGTGTTCTACGACCACCTCGCCCGCGTGCTGCGCAAAGGCGGCCGTCTGTTCCATTACACCGGCGCCCCCAACAAGCTCACCAGCGGCCGTGACGTACCCCGCGAAGTCGCCACCCGCCTGCAGAAGGCCGGCTTCAAAGCTGAGCTGGCGCTGGATGGCGTACTGGCAGTGCGCAAATAACCCGCTTCTGTGGGAGCGGCGCAAGCCGCGAAGCTCGTACCCCATCACGCCCCGGTCCAACGGCGGTTTCATCGACCCCAGCTTCGCGGCTCACGCCGCTCCCACAAAAAAGATGTTGCTGTATACGCCCCGCCTTCACCTCTTCCGCGCGACACTGCGCACTCCGAAGCGGAGGCAGCCCATGGCAACCGAAACCGTACGCGGCAAAACCGTCACCATCCATTTCGACGGTGAACGATGCATCCACTCACGCAACTGCGTACTCAGCCATCCGGATGTGTTCGTGCCCAATGTGGTCGGCGAATGGATCCATCCCGATGCGGTCGCCCCGGAAGAAGTGGCGCTGATCGCACGCAACTGCCCCTCCGGCGCCATCCGCTACGAATACAACGACGGCAGCCACAGCGAACCTGCGCCGGTGGTCAACCTGGTGCATATCCGTGAGAACGGCCCACTCGCCTTCAATGCTCCCCTGCTGATCGCCGGCAAGGACGAAGGCATGCGCGCCACGCTATGCCGCTGCGGCGAATCGCATAACAAACCCTTCTGCGATCACCGACATGTCGAGTGCGGCTTCATCGCCACCGGTGAACCGGTAGAGAAAAAGTCCGAAGCACTGCCACAACGCGATGGCCCGCTGCAGGTGAACCCCACCAGAAACGGCCCGCTGCACGTCATCGGCAATCTCGAAGTGGTCAGCGGCACCGGCCGCACCATCGAGCGCCTCAGCGAAACCTGGCTATGCCGCTGTGGTCATTCCAACAACAAGCCCTTCTGCGATGGCAGCCACAAGAAGGTTGGGTTTCAAGCTGATGGTGAGTAGCTCGCCGCATCAACCTGAGCCACGCGAGTCATCCAGGAACGTCGAGTCATGCACTGAATTGGAGTGCTTGCATCACCCGCAGCCAGGCGCTTCCCCGCCAGAACTGTTGTTGCCAGTCAGGTCACGAAGGATCAGTCAAAGATCGTAGGAAAGCAGGTCATAGCCCGTCGCCGCGCGCACCACCCGCTGATGCACGAACGAGCCACTGCCGCCGTTGGTCAGCACCACGATGCCTCGCCTGCGCTGCGCGTCACCAATGGCGAAATTCTTGAAGATGCCGCTGTTGCTGCCGGAGTGGTAGAACACCGGGCCATCACGGGTCTGCTCGGTGTTCCAACCCAGTCCTTTCTCGGTCCAGCGGCCCGGCAAGCTTATCTGCGGCGTGAGCATGGCTTGACGCGCAGCCTCGCTGATCTCCCACGACGCGCGTTGCCGGCCCGCCATCATCAAACTGAGGAAGGTCGCATAGTCCTGCACCGTCGTACGCAGGCTTGCTGCTGCGTTGGCGAGGATATCGCCAGGCCACATCACCAGGCCCGGTGGCGCCAGCTTCAACACTTCCGGCATCGCACGTTCGGCATCTTCATATTTCCACGCAGACAGCGGCTTACCCCAGCGATCCGCAACCTGCTGGGCGACGCCCCATTGGTCGCGAAGGACTTGCCTTGGCATTCCGCCATCAACATGGTCATGCGCGGGATGACCATAAACCGAGCGTCCCGCCAGATCCGGGCTCCATGTATAGCTGCTGTCCTTCATGCCAGCCGGACCAAACAGATGCACCTGCATCGACTCATCCAGGCTCTGGCCGGTGATTGCTTCAACCACCAGCTGCAGCCAGACGAAGGCCTCACCCGAATAGTTGATACGCGTACCAGGCTTGACCATCGGCACCAGTTTCTCGGTTGCTGGCGACTTGCGCCAATCGGGCAGACCCGTCGTATGCCGCAGCACATCGCGCGCGGTGACCAGCGCAATCCACGGATGATCGCCGAGATAGTCCGGCCGGCGGTAACCCACCAAGGGAACATCAAGATCGATGCGTCCCTGCTCCACCAGCTGCATCACCAGGTAGGCGAACATCGGTTTGCTGAGCGACGCATCCTCGAACACCGTGCGCGCATCCACAGGCGTGCGTGTCTGGGCGTTGGCAAGGCCAAAGCCACGACTCCATGCCACAGCACCCTCGTCAACCACGGCGATGCCAACGCCCGGAACCGCGAATGCCTGCATGATCCGCGGCAACTCGGCGAGGAAGGTATCGTCCGGAATCCAGCTACCGCTGGCGGTGCTCTTGCACGGGCCAGCCAGCGCTTGCGCCGAAGGCAACGCGGCGAGCATGCCCAGGCTTGCGGAGTAGGTGATGAATCGACGACGACCTGGATCTGTGCGAATCGGCATTGCCAGCAGCCTCCGGTGCGGATTGCTGAGCTTAGCCGGTGTTCCGGGCGCGTTGGGCAAAACATCTGGACGCGTTGTCGCCTGCATGCAGATCCACACCGGCCCCCAAAAGAACAACAGCGCGGAGCCTGCGCTCCACGCTGTTGTTCCAGGGGCAAGGGACTGGTCACAGCCCCCGTGACTCAGAACGAATACGCCACCGTGACGCGAGCGTTGCGACCCGGCTCGCTGTAACGGCCGATGCCGTCATCGTTGACGTAGCCGTACAGGGTGTTGGTGCCCTTGTTGATCACCCGTACGCGCTGCCACAGGTAGTACTCGCGATCGGTCAGGTTGTAGAGGCCTGCGGTCAGTCGCAACTGCGAGGTGATGTTCCAGGTGCCGGTAAGATCCAGCACCGTGTAGCCATCGGCCTTGCCCGTCCATGCCGGCACCACCTGCGTGCCATTGGCCGATGTGGTGTAGGCATCGCTGGCGCTCTTGCCCCAGGCGTGGGTCAGGTTGGCGCTGACGTTCCACGACGGCGATGGCGCATAGCGCACGCCCAGCACCGCGCTGGCCGGCACGATGCTCTCCAGCGGATCACCATTGCGCTTCTCGCCCTTGCTGTACGCCGCCGCCACCCGCGACGACCACGCGTCGGCGATCTGCCAACGCCCTTCCAGCTCGGCGCCCTTCACCGTCACCTTGCCCGCATTGACCGGCATCGTGCTGTTGTAGCTGTACTGCACCGGACCGGTTGCCGTGGTGCGGTAGCCATTGGCATACGGCACCGCCGTGGTCACCGTTTCGATGAAGTTGTCGTACTGGTCGCGGAACACCGAGAACCCCAACTGCGCGCGATCGGTGGTCCAGCGGTAGCCCAGCTCGATGTTGAGGCTCTTCTCCGCATCCAGATCCGGGTTGGACATCGAGGTGTCGAGCTGGATGGCTGCACCGCTCACTGCATCGAACGCGGCACTGGCACTCGTCGGCGAGTACAGATCCGCCACGCTCGGTGCACGGAAGCCACGGCCAAGCTGCGCCCACAGCGCATGGTCTGGCAGGAAGCGGAACTCCGCCCCCAGCTGCCAGCTCGGCGCCGAGAAGCGAAGGTCACGCACGCTGCCGGTCTTGTCGACAAAAGTGCTGTCTACCTGCGGCGAGTAATCGTAGCGGTCATAGCGCAGGCCACCGCTGAGCTGCAGGCGTTCCTCGAACAGGCTCAGGCTGTCGCGCACGTACAGGTTCCAGGAGCGGGCATCGGTCTTGGGCACCTGGCGCGGATCATGCTCCACGCTTGCGATGTCACCGGCCGCATTCCAACGGGTATCCACCGCGGTGTAGTCGATATCGCGCTGCTGCCAGGCCAGGCCGTAGCCGATGTCATGCCGCACCGTGCCTTCCACCACCTTGCTGAAATCCAATGCTGCGCGATCCAGGGTCTGCTCGGTGGCGCGGTCTTCGCTGCGCTTGCAGGGAGCACCACCACCCGGGCAGCCGCTGCCGGCCAGAATTCGGGTAACGCCGCGACTGTCGGTGATCTGGCGGTCCAGCTGCGCATCAAGGGTGTCGAACAGGGCATTGCCTGCACGCCACTGCCAGGTCACGCCATAGCGGTCACGGTCATTGCGATCGTCGCCCTTGCGCTCCAGGTAGCCCGGCGCGTAGACGCGGGAAAGATTGTCGACCTCGTTGTGGGCGCGGCCGCGCTCGTACATGAAGCCCAGCGTGTGTGCGTCCGACAACTGCAGATCAACCTTGCCCAGCAGGTTGTCACGCGTGCTGTCGACCGGATCCGGCGTGCGTCGACCGACACCGATGCGGTCCACCGTACTGTCGTACCAGCTTTCGCTTTCATGGCCTTCGCGGCGGGTATAGACCAGCATCGACTCGACGATGCCGGTGCGGTTGGCGAAGCTCAGCGTGCCCATGGTCTCGTCGTTGGAGCCGCTGTAGCCGAACTTCACCCCGACATGGGTGTCGTTGCCTTCGGGCTTGAGGTAGTCCGCCGGGTCCTTGGTGGTGAACACCACCGCGCCGCCGAGCGCACCGCTGCCGGAGGTGATCGAATCAGCACCCTTGACCACCTGCAGACTCTTCAGCGTATCGATGTCCACATCGCCGCGGCCGCTGCGGAAGAACTCGTAGGAGCGCGCCGTCTCCACCGATTCGGCCAGGCTCAGACCATCGACAGTGATCGCCACGCGGTCGCTTTCCAGGCCACGGATGTTGAAGCCGTTGTCACCGAAGCGGCCCATGTCGACCACGCTCACACCCGGGATGTAGCGGATGGCCTCTTCCATGTTGTTGGCCATCTCGGCATCGAGATCGGCGGCGCTGAGCACGGTCACGTTCTGGTTGCGCGACTTGCTCTTCTTTGCCCGTTCGGCCTCGACCCGGACGGTGTCCAGGTTCGAGGCATCCGGCGCTTCGGCACGGGCGACGCCGGACAGGCTGGCCAGCACGGCCAGCGCGAGCACGGATACAGCTGCATTCATCAGAGATCTCCACAGAAAGGTAATGGCGGGGACTACGCCGTTCCTGGCTGCTCGATCACATGGACCATGCCGGCTGGGGGGCACCGGCGCCACACTGGCGCCGTGTCATTGCAGAAACTGGGGTGACCGGTCGCAAGCCGCGACCGGTAGGCGCGGCTCAACGGTTGCCGTTGGCCGAATGTGCACCGGCAACCGGCTCTGGATCGCGTGCGTCAACGATGCCATCGCGATTGCTGTCAGCGCGGTCGAACAGGCGCTTGCCGGACACCTGGTACTCGGCAAAGGTCATGCGGCCATCCTTGTCGGTATCCAGCGAATCGAAACGCACGCCGGCCTGGCGGCTTGCCGCGCCGCGAACCTTGCTGCGTTGTGCATCCAGCCGACCTTCAAACTCCGCGGTGTATTCGGCCAGGTCCAGCACGCCATCGCGATTGGTGTCGGCAACGGCGAAGGTCGCGTTACGTGCAGCGTCGAATTCGGCACGCTCCACCAGTCCATCGCCGTTGCGGTCGTACAGCTCCAGCATGCCGTTGGCGGTGTGCGAGGTCGGCATCTTCAGCGGATCGCGGTTGTCACTAGCAGCGGTCTCCTGCGTCGCGTCCTGACTCTTCTCGTAGCCGGCCCAGGTACGCTCACCGGCGGCATCGAACTCGGCCCGGCTGATGCTGCCGTTCTTGTCGCGGTCCAGCGCCTTGAAACGGGTATCGGTCTGACGCAGGTGGCCGGCACGCGCGTCGGCCAGCCGAACATCAAAGCGCTGCAGGTATTCGTCTATGTACTCCTGGCGATCGACGTGCCCGTCATTGTTCGCATCGGTGGCGTCATAACGCTGCCGACGGAACTGCTCGAAGGCTTCCCAGCTCACTGCTCCGGTCTTGTCCGGATCGAACTGGGCCAGGAAGGCGGTAACTGTCGGCGATACCACGGGCGGCGCGGCGGCCTGCGCCGAGGCAAGCGGGGCCAGCACCGCTGCCAGCATCGTGGTAACAGCAAAGGAGGTTTTCATCGGGGATATCCCTGTTGGAAAGCGGCTTAGGGTTCGAGCACGCGGAAGCTGAGCGTGTAGTTGTTGCCGTACTCCGGCGCTGCGGCCCCAGCCGGTGCCGGTCCGCGGTAGCGGATCAGGGCCAGGTAGGCGCCCGCTTGCTGCAAGGCGAACGAGGCCTTGCCAGCGGCGTCTGTCGTCAACTCGACTGGAGCCGGCTGGATCTCGTCATCACCACGCGCGGCGTGGATTTCAACCTTCTGTGCCGGCAACGGCTTGCCGTCGTAATGCACCTCGAAGACGAACTGCTCACCGACATACAGGTCCGATGGGTGGGTCACCGGCACCAGTTCCAGGCCCTTGCCGTAGGGCGCCAAGGCCTGACGGGTCGGCTCGCCGGCGGTCAGGTAGACCTCCGAGCGCGACAGGCTCTGGTAATGCGAGAGCACGGTGGCACCGGCCGGCAGTGGCTTGGCCGGATCACGGCTGCTCTCCTTGCGACCATCCACTTCCCAGGTGCGGAACACGGCGCCAAGGCGGTTGCCGGTAGAGAAGCGGTACGTGCCCTTCTTGCCCGGCAGGGTCTGTTCGACCACGGCGCGGGTCTTCAGTCGCTGCACCACATCGGGCGCATGCTGCACGCCATCGGGATCGGTGACGACGAATTCGCTGTTGTCGAACACGACTTCGGGCACGAAGAAATGCTCGGCGAAGCTGGCATCCAGGGTAACCGTGCTGGTCGGCTGCACCTTGAAGGTGGCCGGAGCGAGGTACGGCGTATGCGCCTGGGCAGGCAATACCGCAGCGGCCAGCAACAGGCTGGCCAAAGGACGGAAGTTCATCGACGGGTCTCATGGAGGGACCGGCGCGACGCCGGCGGCCGATACGTTAAGTCAATTGCGAATGATTCGCAATACGATTCGTTGAAATTGATGACCCTTTGCCCGCTTGGTGCACGGCAAAGGGCGCGCCGCAGCCACTCGACGCAGGATCCGCCTGCCCAGGCATACCACTACGCTACCGGCGCCTTCTTCAATCAGGAAACCCACGGAATCAGCACTACTGGTCTGGCAAGCGACGTCGCTTGGCCAATGCAGCGGACCTGTCCGGAACGGATTCCAGCCGTTTACTGAGCCGGCACGTTGGGCGCGACTCCGCGTGCCCTTTTGGGGGTTTCCCTTCTACTCGGGTAGCGCCTGTGAGATCGCCGCAGTGAGTACGCCTCTCAGGGTATCTGCCTGCAGATCCGGATCGCGCACCGCGCGCATCGCCAGGCCTTCCACCAACGCCCTCAGCAACAGCACGCGTTGCTGGACTGCCGCTTCGTCCGATGCACGGCCACGCTCCTGATCGTGACGCCGCAACCACTGTGCGATGGCCTCGCCTATCTGCTTGTCGTGATTGCGCACTACCTCGGCAATGACCGGATCACGATGCGCCTCTGCATTGATCTGCGCGAACAGCACCACGCTGGCGATCGTGCTGCCGCGCGTTTCCAGGGTCTCGCCACGCGCCCAATGCTGGTAGCAGACCAGCAAGTTCTCGACCAGATCCGCCGGTCTCGGAGGATGCCGCATGGCCTCCTGGTCATGCGCGAGCTGCCGCTCGATCAAGGCCAGAATCAATGTGCGTTTGTTATCAAAGTAGCGGTACATCAGCCCCTGGCTGATGTTCGCCTCGGCCGCGATTTCGCTGATCGATCCTGCGTGGAAACCGCGTCCGATGAAGCACTGCTGGGCAGCATCCAGGATCCGTTGACGTTGCGCTTCGGCGTGTGATCTGGCGGCTTCGTCGGCAGATGGGGACAGGACTTTATTGGGCGGCATCGCATGCTGGGAGACGTGAAGTGTCCGAATGGTACGTCAGTCACGCGTGAATGAACGGTCATTCATTTGTAATTTCAGCCGCCCAGAATCCGCCCGGTCTTCCACTCCCCCGCGAACGGATCCGATGCGCCCCGCCATGAAGCACCCCCACCTGCTCGCTCTCGCCATAGCGGCAGCCCTGCCCCAGCTGGCCGTAGCCAACGACGCCGAAAGCGCGGATAGCGGCAGCCGCGATGTGGTTTCGCTGGACCAGATCGTCATCACCGCACAGAAGCGGGCTACCAACCTGCAGGAGACCCCGATTTCGGTCTCGGTCGTCGATGCCGAGGCCTTGAAGGACCGCAGCGCGATATCGATCGGCAGCCTGTCGGACGGCTCCATTCCCTCACTGCGCGTTACCCCGTTCGCCACCCGCAGTTCGGCGCTGAACATAGGCATACGCGGCATCGGTGCTTCCGGCGACGCCAACCAGCCCGCCCGCGATGCAGGTGTCGGCATCTATGTCGATGGCGTGTTCATGGGCCGTGCCCAGGGCCTGGGCAGCATGCTGTACGACGTGGAGCGCATCGAAGTCCTGAAGGGACCGCAAGGCACCCTGTTCGGCCGCAACACCGAAGGCGGTGCGGTCAGCATCGTCACCAAGCAACCGCTGGGAGAATTCGGTGGCAGCGTCAACGCCGGCGTCTCCAACTACAGCGGCCAGAACACTGGCCTGCACCTGGACCTGCCCAAGCTGGGCGACGTCAGCTTCAAGATCGATGCGGTGCAGGCCAAGCGCGGCGGCACCACCGACAACGCCATGCGCGGCGAGCGCGACTTCAACAGCTACGACAAGCGCGGCGCGCGCGTCAGCGCGCTATGGCAGCCCAGCGACAGCTTCTCCGCGCTGTACGCGTTTGACCGCTCCTACGATGCGACCACGCCGTACCACGTGCAGATGCTGGTTCCCGGCCCGGCGGTGAGCCCCCTCCAGAGTGCCGGCGCCAGCAAAGACCGCCGCAGCCGTTCGATCCTGGGCGGCCCGCAGGAAGACAACATCGGCCGCACCAGTGGCCATCTGCTCAATCTGGGCTGGACCCTGAGCGACACCCTCGAACTGAAATCGATCAGCTCCTACCGCGAGCTCACCCAGGGCCAGTTCGACATGGGCCTGGTGGATGCCACATCCGCTTATGGTGGTCCGAATACGCTGTTCGGGCGATACAGCTTGGCGCAGGTCTACCAGCACCAGTACAGCCAGGAGTTGCAGCTGATCGGCAACACCTCACAGATCGAGTTCCTCGCCGGCGCGTTCTACTACCACGAGACCGCCGGGGACAACGCACAGACACCAAACATGCTGCGCTGGGGAGCGGATGGCAACAGCTACACCGTGAACCCGGCAACCAACCCGCTCGACCTTTCCAAGGTCCGCATCGATCGTGCCAGCAAAGCGTGGACGGACAGCCTCGGTTTCTTTGGCCAGGCCACCTGGACACCGGCATCGCTGGAACGCCTGCACCTCACTGCTGGCGGCCGCTACACCCAGGATGACAAGAAGGGCCAACTGCACACGGTCAATGGTGTCGCCACGCAGCTGCGTTTCGATGACTCGTGGAGCCGCTTCGACCCGATGGTCAACATCGCGTATGACTTAACCGACAGCGCAATGGTGTACGCCAAGTACAGCACCGGCTTCAAAGCCGGCGGCGCCAACTCACGCTCCACCACCTACACCGCTTTCGATCCCGAAGAAGTCACTGCCTTCGAACTCGGCTTCAAATCGCAGTTCTGGCAAAACCGTGCGCGCCTGAACCTGGCCCTGTTTGATTCGAAGATCGAACACAAGCAGATGGATTTCTCGCTGCCGTTCGACCCCAATAGTGGCGAGACACGCACCACCATGGTCACCACCAACGCACTGACCAACGGAAAGTCACGTGGCGCCGAATTGGAATTCAGCGTGATGCCGCTGGACAACCTGACCCTTGGCCTGAACTACGCATACACCAAGATCGATGCACAGACCGCCGTCGATCCATTCGGCGCAGGTGTCGAAGTCACGGTCAAACCGCTGTTGGCACCGAAGAACGCCGGCAGCGCATCCATCGACTACCTGCTGCCGTTCGCCAACTTCTCGGCACTCAAGTTCCACCTCGACGGCAACTGGTCCGATGGCTACTACACCAGCGAGTACGACCAGATGCTCACCGACAGCTCGTTCGTGGTGAATGCCCGCGTCGCGCTGGTGGACGTGCCGTTGAACACCACCGGCTCGACCATCGCCTTCTCGCTGTGGGCGCGCAACCTGCTGGACGAGGAACACCTGTTCTACAAGCTCAACAGCAGCGCCTTGGGGCAGACCGGCATCTTCAACGATCCGCGCACCTATGGCTTCGACGTTACCGTCAATTTCTAATCCTTGGAGACCCCCTGATGAAAACGCGAAGCACCCCGATCGCACTCGCCCTGGCCCTGCTCGCTCCGGTGCTCGGCACCGGCGCCGTCGCCCATGCCGATACACCCGCCGCGGCCACCGCTACGCGCAGCGGCAACACACAGCCGCTTGCCGATGACGCACAACGCGTCATGGCGCTGCAGGGTGCATGGAATGTGCGCTCCTTCGCTGGCCTGCAAGGCAGCCGTGGTCCGATTCCCGCCAATGCGTTCATCCGCACGGCAGATCTTGGGCGACTGACCGGCGCCGATCGCGACGCCCTTGCCGCCGCCGGCGTGACGCTGGACATCGATCTGCGCACGGCCGATGAGCAAACCCAGTCACCTGACCTGCTGGCCAGCGACGACCGCTTCGACTACCAGCGCATCTCGCTGATGGGTACGGAGAAGATGGATCTGCCGAAAATGATGAAGTCGTTCCCCGACTCCCTGGGCGAAGCCTATGTGCAATGGCTCGGCCACAGCCAACCGCAGTTCAAGCAGGTGTTCCAGCGCATCGCGGCCGAGAAAGACGGCACGGTGCTGTTCCACTGCACGGCGGGCAAGGACCGTACCGGCATCATCGCCGGCCTGTTGCTGAACCTGGCCGGCGTTGCCGATGGCGACATCGTGCACAACTACGCGATCTCCGCGCACTACCTGGAAGGGCAACCCAAGGACAGTGCGATGAACGCGCAGATGATGGAACTCATCCGCCAGAACCCGGAGATCGGCAGGAAGATGGCGGGCATGGCAGGTACTGCGCCGGAGAACATGGAGATGTTTCTCTCCGCATTACAGCAGCAGTACGGCGGTGCTGAGGGCTATCTGAAATCCATCGGCATCAGCGATGCAGAGATCCAGCAGCTCAAAGCACGCCTGGGCCAGGCAGGCTGACGTCCCGTCTTGTTGCCGCAACGGCTCAACGGACCACGCAACGTTGAGAACGGCCCAACAAACAGGATTCGAGAAGTAAGTGACGGGGCCGGCTCTTATGCTGGTCCCGTCCTATGCGGATCATTCAGAGGTCTTCGTTCGGCAGCTTGCACTCGATATCCGAGCCGCGAGCTCGCTCGCTGACGTTGGCTCATGTCGGAAGTACAAGCTGGGATTGCCGCGGAAGTCTGCGCAGTTCGCTCCAGCAGTACGGGCACCAGCCAGGCACCAGCCAATTCCCCGGATGCATGCATTGCAGGAAAAAACACCGCAACGCATTGAATTACGTGGTGGGCCCACCAGGATTCGAACCTGGAACCAAAGGATTATGAGTCCTCTGCTCTAACCGTTGAGCTATAGGCCCTTAGCGACGACACAGTGTAGTGGAGCTTGCAGCGTGCGACTACTTCCCTGTGTCTGCTTTTGATGTGCGCGTGTTGCGCACAGCGCAACGCCCGCGCATGGCGGCACTACTGGCCAGGTCCTGGCGGTGATTCCAACCCGATCCATCGCCATCCGCGCAAAGAAAAACCCCGCCAAGGCGGGGTTTTTCATTCCAGCGCTTACGCGCCAGCAATCACTTTCAAGCCACCACTCACTCGATGTCGAGGAAGCTGCGCAGCTGCTCCGAACGGCTCGGGTGACGCAGCTTGCGCAGCGCCTTGGCCTCGATCTGGCGGATACGCTCGCGGGTCACGTCGAACTGCTTGCCCACTTCTTCCAGCGTGTGATCGGTGTTCATGTCGATGCCGAAGCGCATACGCAGCACCTTGGCTTCCCTCGGGGTGAGGCCAGCCAGCACGTCACGCACGGTTTCCGACAAGTTGATGTTGGTGGTGTTCTCGATCGGGGACTCCACGTTGGTGTCCTCGATGAAGTCGCCCAGATGCGAATCCTCGTCGTCGCCGATCGGGGTTTCCATCGAGATCGGCTCCTTGGCGATCTTCATCACCTTTCGGATCTTGTCTTCCGGCATGTCCATTTCCTTGGCCAGCTCCTCCGGCGTGGCCTCGCGGCCGTACTGCTGGAGCATCTGGCGGGAAATGCGGTTCAACTTGTTGATCGTCTCGATCATGTGCACCGGGATACGGATGGTGCGGGCCTGGTCGGCGATCGAACGGGTGATCGCCTGGCGGATCCACCAGGTGGCATAGGTCGAGAACTTGTAACCACGACGGTATTCGAACTTGTCGACGGCCTTCATCAGGCCGATGTTGCCCTCCTGGATCAGGTCCAGGAACTGCAGGCCGCGGTTGGTGTACTTCTTGGCGATGGAGATGACAAGGCGCAGGTTGGCCTCGACCATTTCCTTCTTGGCCTTGCGCGCCTTGGCTTCGCCGTAGGCCATGACGCGGCTGATTTCCTTCAGCTCGTCCAGGCTCAGCTGGGTGTCCTTCTCAAGGTCGATGGTCGCCTGCTGTTCGGCAACGATCTGGTCCTTGACGTCACGCAGGGCCGACGACCACTTCTGCTTACGCTTGATGGCGTCTTCCACCCACTCCAGATTCGTCTGGTTGCCTTCCCACGAACGGATGAAATCCTTACGCGGCATACGGGCAGTGATGGTGGCCAGGTGCAGCACGCGGCGCTCCTGCGACTTGACCTGGGCCATGGTGTCGCGCAGCAGGCGCACCAGCACGTCGGTCAGCGGCAGCGGCAGCTTCAGGGTCACGAACGTGGCCGAGATCTCCTCGCGCAGCTTGGCCTGGGCCTTGACGTCGCCCTTGGCGTGGGCCTTCTTGAACTTGGCCATGTCGGCGGCCAGCTGCTCCATGCGGGCAGCCACTTCCACCGGGTCCGGACCGGTCGGGCCGGCTTCTTCCTCGACGTCGTCGCCGTCATCATCTTCGTCGCCGTCTGCGTCAGCGTCGTCGCTGGTGTCTTCGGCAACGGCCGGTGCCGGCGCTTCCTCGACCAGGTCGTTGAAGCCGACGATCACTTCGGCCAGGCGCTTCTTGCCTTCCTTGTGCAGTTCGTAATCGGCCAGCACCGACTCAACGGCCAGCGGGAAGGTGCCCAGTGCAGCCTGCACCTGGCCCAGGCCTTCTTCGATGCGCTTGGCGATGGCGATTTCGCCTTCGCGGGTCAGCAGCTCGACCGTACCCATTTCGCGCATGTACATGCGCACCGGGTCGGTGGTGCGGCCACCTTCGGTGTCGAGTGCGGTAAGTGCAGCAGCAGCTTCTTCAGCGGCGGTATCATCGACTTCACGGTTGCCGGTGTTGCCGTCGCTGAGCATCAGCGTGTCGGCGTCGGGGGCAACTTCGTGGACATCGATGCCCATGCCGGTGATCAGGCCGATGATGTCTTCGATCTGCTCCGGATCGACCATGTCGTCGGGCAGATGATCGTTAACTTCGGCGTAGGTCAGGTAGCCCTGTTCCAGGCCCTTGCTGATCAGAAGCTTGATGTCGTTTTGCTGGGCAGGACGTTCGTTGGCCATGTAATGCTCGCGCCACCGGCGATTGTGAAGATGGGAACCTAGCATTATACCAGCGCAGCATAGCGCTTGCCGGGGCGGTGGGTTCGCGGCGCGCTACGGTCTGAGCAGAAAGGTTACGGGCCCATCGTTGATCAGGCTGACAACCATATGGGCACCAAAGCGGCCAATTTCCACCCCTGGACTGTGTTTTTCACGGCAGATAGCCACCAAACGGTTGAAAAGCCGTTCAGCCTCGGCCGGCGGCGCGGCGCTGGTGAAGCTCGGGCGCATGCCTGAACGAGTATCGGCGGCCAGGGTGAACTGGCTGACCAGCAGCAGCCCACCACCGGTATCGCGCAAGGAACGGTTCATCTTGCCGGCATCGTCGGCGAAAACCCGGTAACCGAGCAGCCTGTCCGCCATCCGCGACAGCATCGCCTCATCGTCGCCCGGCTCCACCCCCACCAGGGCCAGCAGGCCAGGGCCGATCTGACCGACCACGGCATCGTCGACGGTGACCGAGGCCTGGGTGACACGTTGGATCAGGCAAAGCATTGGCAGCTCCTGCTGTGGGGCCGGGCACCATAGCACCGGGCGCCAGCGGCTAAACTTGCGGGAATGAAACCGCAATCCACCGCCAAGCTCTATTACCGCCTCGCCCGTGCCCTGACCCACCTGCCCTGGTCCTGGCAGCGGACCCTGGCCGACACGGTGGCCTGGCTGTGGCGCAGCATCAATGCCCGCGAAAGCCGGGTGACCCGCCGCAACCTGGAGCTGGTCTACCCGGAACTGGACCCCGCCCAGCGCGCGCGCCTGCACCGCGAGGTGCTGCGCACCACCGCCCGCCAGGCACTGGAAACCCTGTACCTGTGGACCCACGACCCTGCGCAGAACCTGTCCCGGCACCTGCGCGAACGCCACGGCCAACACCTGTATGACGCCGCGCTGGCGTCGGGCAAGGGGGTGATCGTGATTGCCCCGCACTACGGCAACTGGGAGCTGTTGAACCAGTGGCTGGCCTCGCGCGGGCCGATCGCCATCGTCTATGCACCGCCGGAGAACCCGGTCGGCGATGAATTCCTGCAGCTATGCCGCGGCGGCGACAACGTGCGCCAGGTTCGCGCCGAAGGCCCGGCCGTGCGCCAGTTGTTCAAGGTACTCAAGGAAGGCGGCGCCACCGGCATCCTGCCCGACCAGCAACCCAAGAACGGCGACGGTGTGTTCGTGCCGTTCTTCGGCATGCAGGCGCTGACCATGACCCTGGTCAATCGCCTGGCCGAACGTACCGGCGCCACCCTCCTGTACGGCTGGTGCGAACGCACCGGACCCAACCTGGATTTCGCCCTGCACATCGAACCGGCCGAAGCCCAGATCGCCGACCCGGATCTGCAACTGGCCGCCGCTACCCTCAATGCCGGCATCGAACGCATCGCCCGCCGCGATCCTGCGCAGTACCAGTGGACCTACAAGCGCTACACACTGCGGCCGCCGGGCAGCGGCGAGCACGACCCTTACGCCACTGCCCGTCACCCGCACTGAACCTGCTGCTGCAACACTGCGTCACCCGTGCCGCTCGATTGATTCGACAGCCAACGGCCCCCATAAGGTTTCAAATGAACAGCCCCGTTTCTGCCAGCCCGTCCTACTTCGGCCAGACCGCCGCCATCCGCTGCGAGCGTGCCGCCGCCGAACTCCGTGCGGGCCGCCCGGTAGTGATCAGCGATGGCCGGCAACGGCTGGCCAGCATTGCCCTGGACAGCAGCTCGCCGGAAGGCTACGCCGCCTTCGCCGAGGCCGCGCAAGGCCGCCACTACCTGTTCCTGAGCGCAGCGCGCGCGCAGACCCTGGGCATCAACGCTGCCAACGGCATCCATCTGCCATTGGCTGATCGCGCGTTTGCCGAACTGCCTGCACTGGCCTACCTGCGCGATGCGGTCGCGCCGGCTGATGCGCAAGCCAATGGCAATGCGCTGGATGCAGCCACGGTGGAAGTGGCGCGTTTGGGCTTGCTGTTGCCGGCCATGATCTCGGTGGAACTGGACGCGGCAGGCAGCCCGTTCGATGACTGCCTGCAGCTGGACACCACCGCCCTGTACGAAGGTGCTGGCCAGGCCGGCCAGGACTACGAACTGGTGACGCGCTCGCCGGTGCCACTGCGTGACGTTGGCATGAGCGAATTCGCCGTGTTCCGTGGCGGTGTGGCGCAGCGCGACCAGGTTGCGGTGATCGTCGGCAATCCGGACATGAGCGGCATCGTGCCGGTACGCGTGCATTCGTCCTGCCTCACCGGCGACCTGTTCGGCTCGCTCAAATGCGATTGCGGTGACCAGCTGCGACGCGGCCTGCGCACGCTGAAAGAACTGGGCGGCGGCATTCTGCTGTATCTGGACCAGGAAGGCCGCGGCACCGGCATCGCCGCCAAGATGCGTGCCTACGGCTACCAGCACGAAGGTCTGGACACCATCGACGCCGATGCCCAACTGGGCTTCGGTGCCGACGAGCGACGTTATGGCAGCGCGGTGGCCATGCTGCGCGCGCTGGGCGTGCAGCGCATCCAGCTGCTGACCAACAACCCCACCAAGGTGCAGCACCTGCGCAAGGCCGGCATCGAAGTCGTTGGCTGCGTGCCGGTGACCGGCGAGATCACCCACGAAAACGAGCAGTACCTGCGCACCAAGGCCGCACGTGCCGGCCACCACCTGGATGTAGATGCGCTGATCATGGCAGCGCAGTAAGCGTTTTGGTTTTCTGTAGGAGCGGCGTCAGCCGCGAAGCCAAAGATACATCCGGCGCCCACAATAACGCCCCACCTTGAAACTGCGAGTGCAGGCCTTTCGGTGGCCTGCAGCCTCGGCAGCTTCGCGGCTGACGCCGCTCCTACAACAACCAGCGGCATCGCACCTACCGCTGTACGGTCCCGGCGTTATATCGTCTGCGCATGACTGAACCTCCTGCCTTCGATACGCCGCTGCCGGACGACATCCAGTGGCAACCATTGCCACCGCGCGGCGCGCTGTTCGCCGCCACCGGTTCGGCACTGAGCATGGCCCTGCTGTTTGGCGCCGCCAGCGTGGTGCTGGTGTTGGCTACCGACCAATCGAGCTGGTTGCTGATTCCCCTGGCTGCAGCCGCAGTGGGTGCACTGCTCGGCGCATGGTTCGGCTGGCGCCGGCATCGACTGACCTTCTGGCGGCTGGACGCGCAATCGCTCGGTGTACGCCGTGGCCATATGTGGCAGAGCGAAAGCCACGTGCCGGTATCGCGCGTGCAGCACCTGGACCTGCGTCGCGGCCCGCTGGAACGCATGGCAGGCCTGGCGACCCTGATCGTGCATACCGCCGGCACCCGCATGAACACCGTCGCCGTGGCCGGACTGGCGCACGCCGATGCAGAACGCCTGCGTGATCGCCTGGCGCGGCAGCTCGACCACGACGACGCGCTGTGAGCGAACTCCCGCCCCCCGTGCCCAGCGACGAGCAACGGCTGCATCCGTGGTCGTGGCTGTTCGCCCTGCAGCAGCAGGTGCAGCAGTTCCTGCTGCCGCTGGTTGCCTTGCTGGTGTTCGGCAGCCGCCGCGATGACGACCTGCCTTACCACCACTGGATCAGTGGCGCGATCGTGGTGGCGCTGGTCGCCAGCGCGGTGCTGCAATACCTGAGTTACCGCTACCGCATCGGCAACGATGCGCTCAGCATCCGTAGTGGCATCTTCGAGCGCACCCGTCGCGAGATTCCGTTCGCGCGCATCCACAATGTGGTCGTGCACCAGAACCTGCTGCACCGCCTGTTCGGCGTGGCCGAGCTGCGACTGGAATCGGCTGGCGGCGACAAGCCCGAAGCGGAAATGCGCGTGCTCAAGCTGGCACAGGCGCTGGAGCTGGAGCGGCTGATCCGCCAGGGCGGCAGCGAAGCAGCGCCAACCGGCGACCAAGCGGACACTCCCACCGATGGTGTACTGCTGAGCCTGTCGCTGTCCGAACTGGTGCGGCAGGGGCTTATTTCCAACCGCGCAATGGTCGTTGTGGCGGCGGCAATCGGTGCGGCCTACCAACTGTTCCCGCGCCGGACCACCTCCGATTTCATCGAAGAACAGGGCCGCCACGCCTTCGGCTATGCCAGCCAGCTGCAGCTGGGCACGCTGACCATGGTCGCTACCGGCCTGCTGCTGCTCGCCTTCGCGCTGGTCCTGATGCGGCTGCTCTCGGTGGGCTTGGCCATCGTGCAGTACTACGGCTTTCGCCTGAGCGAGGCCGACCGCCGCCTCACCGTCGAACGCGGTCTGTTCACCCGTGTGCGCAGCAGCGTGGCGCGCCGTCGCATCCAGGCCTGGACATTGCGCGAAGGCGCGTTGCATCGGCTGTTCAAGCGCCGCCAGCTACGCGTGGACATCGCCAGTGGCGGCCAGCAGCAGGAACAGGACGGGCGCGCGCTGAAGGAACTGGCACCGCTGGCAACGCCCGCTGCCTGCGACGGCCTGTTGCAGCACCTGCTACCGCAGCTGCAATGGCCGCCCACCCAATGGCTGCCGGTAAGCACCCGCGGCTGGTGGCGCTTGTGCCTGCCGGCGCTGCTATTGATGAGCCTGCTGTCTGCACTGCTGGTATACGAAACCGGCAGTGCATGGGGCCTGCTGCCGCTGCTCTGGCTGCCATGGTCGGCGCTGAAGGCGCACCGCCAGGTAAGCCGCATCGGCTACAACATCGACGCGCAGCGCGTGGCCATTCGTGGCGGCTGGTGGAACCGCTGGTGGCGGGTAGCCGAGCTGGACAAGTTGCAGGCCCTGCGACTGGATCGCTCACCGCTAGACCGGCGATTCGGCACCGCGACACTGACGCTGGATACCGCTGGCGCAGGTGGCGCGCCGGCCTTGCAGCTGCGCTTTCTGGAAGAAGCGCAGGCGCGTGCGCTGATGGCGCAGCTTGAGCGGGAGATGGTGCGGCGCAAGTTGCGCTGGTGATGGCAACGCGTTTTCCTCTCCCGCAAGAGAAGAGGGACTTGGAGCAGCCCCGTAGCCCGGGTAAGCGCAGTGCACCGGGGAGGCGGGAGGCGGGAGGCGGGAGGCGGGAGGCGGGCCAAAGTCTGGCAACGGAAAACCAGCTTCTCCAGAACCAGCATCAGGCGTGAAGCCAAATCACCGAATTGAGTCCTCTTCCCGGGTGCGCTGCGCTTACCCGGGCTACACCCATGTCGCTGCAACCTGACTTCACCCCCGGCATCGTGGCCAGGCGAAACTGCTGATCCTCAAACCCGCGCCGGGCCCCAATAACCAATGCGCTTGCGCAGCTTGATCTTGCGCCACCAGTTGCGCGGCTTGGGCTTGCGGTTGCGGCCGCCCTTGGCGATGAAATCATCGATCGCCTGCAGGATGCGCTCGCTGGACTGGCCATCGCGATAAGGGTGCAGCTGATCGGCAAACTGGCGCACCGCGGCCATCAACTCCGGCGGCCGCGACAAGGCGGTACGGATCGCACCCTCGAACTGTACGGGCTCATCGATGTCCAGCAGCTGCGGCCCGGGCCGGCGGTTCTTGAAGGTCACCACCGGCTTGTAGGTCAGCAGGAACTCATTGAGCGCCGAGGACGTGTCCGAGCACATCATGTCCACCTGCGGGAACAGGTCCAGGATGTTGTCGTCGTCTGCGAAGCGCAGATACGGGCCTTCCAGCGCGCGGTACTTGGCGGTGATTTCCGGGTCCATCTTCGGATGGAAGGTGACGATCCAGCGCCATTCGCCAGTCTGCGACAGCCGCTTGATCTCGTCGTACAGGATGCCGGCAGCGCTCCAGGACGGTGAGAAGGTGGAGTGGTACAGGATCACCGGTGGCTCGCGCACGGGATCGGGCTCGTCCTTGAGCTGGCTCATGAACGGGTCGATCTTCGGGAAGCCGGTTTCCACCACCGAAAAATGTCCGGTCTTTTGTGCCAGCTCGGAGAACGCGGCGGTATCACGCGGGCCGGTGGTGCAGTACAGGTCGAAGAAGCCACGGATATAGATGTGGCGCGGCTTGCCCGCGTCAAAGCCATGGAAGGTCTCGACCTTCACCCCGGGGAAGAAGTGCGGCACCGCGTTGGACGAGGTGATCACAGCACAGGGGTTCCACGCACGCACCTGCTCTACCGTCAACAAGGTCTCATCGGCGGTCAGATCACTGGCGCCGGGGCCATCGAAAAACCATGCCGCCTCATCACCACGTGCGCGGATCGCCGCCTGCAGCGGGCGGAGGATGGCCAGCGCATAGCGCTCGGACCCGTACAGCAGATAGTGGCGTGGCACGGTGGGGAACTCCTGAATATCCCGGATATGCCGAAATTATCGCATCGCCAGTGGAAGCCGTCGCTGCTAGGCTTTGCCCGATCCCCCGTGCCAGACCCCGCATGCCCAGCCCAAGCACCGCCCTGCCCGCCCAGCGCCCGCGCCTGTCGGCCTGCATCATCGCCTTCAACGAAGCCGACCGCATTGGCGACTGCCTGGCCTCGCTGGCGTTCTGCGACGAAATCGTGGTGGCCGACTCCTTCTCAAGCGACGCCACCGTCGCCGTGGCCGAAGCCGCTGGCGCCCGTGTGGTGCAACGTGCGTTCACCGGTTTCCGCAGCCAGAAGGCGTTCTGCGTGGAACAGGCCAGCCACGACTGGGTGCTGTGCCTGGACGCCGATGAGCGGGTCAACCCGGAACTGCGCGCGGCCATCGAGGCCGAGCGTGACGCCGGCTTCCCCCGTGCGGTCGGCTACCGTTTCGCGCGCTGCTCGGAGTACTTCGGCCGTTTCCTGCGCCATGGCACCGCCTATCCGGACCGCGTACTGCGCCTGTTCGACCGCCGCCACGGCGGCTGGCGCGGCGATCGCGAGATCCACGAAGCCGTCTCGCTGGACGGCCCGGCCGCCCTGCTCAAGGGCGACCTGCTGCACCACCCCTACCGCAGCTTCCTGCAACTGCTGGACAAGAAGCAGAAGTACGCGCGGATGATGGCCGAGCATGAGTTCGCCAAGGGCAAGCACGCCAGCCTGGGCAAGCTGATCATCGCCCCGAGCTGGCGCTTCATCCGCAGCTACGTGGTCAAGCGCGGCTTCTTGGATGGCTGGCCGGGCCTGATCGAGGCCTTCGTCAGCGCCAACTACGTGCGACAGAAGACCATCATGCTGTGGCTGCTGCAGAACGGGCAGCCGTTGGTGACGACATCAGCCAACACCGGCGTCGACAAACCGCTTGACTGAACGACTGCCGACCTTGCTGAACGTGCAGCAGCATGCACCATGAACACGTGATTGGGTTCGTTGAAGATGCAGGTTGGCACCGCTAGAATTCAACGTTCTACCGACTGAAAATCAGACTGGTTGCCCGGTGGCCGTTCTGCTGTCACTGCCACTTTCCCAGCGGCGTATCCACGCCCAACCGGTGTGATCCATCACGTGAATCAGTTGTCTGCGGTCCAATCTCCCCCGCTGTTACAGGCACTGCGCAGCCGGCTGCTGACGGCTGGCCAATGGTGCGCGGTGCTTACGCTGTTCGCTGCCCCCCTCAACAAGCCCGCCACCAACATCCTGCTGGGCTTGAGCCTGTTGTGTTCACTGGCTGGCGCGGACCTGGTTGCACGCTGGCGCGCCGCGCTACGTGAGCCAGTGGTCATCGGCTTCCTGGTCTGGTTCAGCGTTTTGTTCGCCAGCGCACTGCATGCATGGATTGGCTCAGACGCCCCTGCGTTTGGCGAAGCCTCGATGTGGGGCTGCCTGTACCCGTTGCTCATTGCCAGCCTGCTGCGCGATTCGCGCTGGCGCTGGCGTGCATTGGCAGCATTTGCTGTCGCCGCCGGGCTGGTGGTACTGATCTCCTACCTGATGCAGTTCGGCCTGGTACCACAGCGTGCGGTGGCTGAAATCCAGCCCTCCATGCGCAACACCGTCTTCAAGGAATACACACAGCAGGGGCTGGCCAGCCTGATCCTGATGTCGATGCTGGTGGCTGTGGCCTTCAACAGCAACGAGCGGGGTTTACGCATCGCTGCACTGATCGCAGCCGCTGTCGTACTGTGCAATGCGGTGCTGTTGATCCAGAGCCGCACCACCTACATCGTCCTGCTGCCACTGCTCGGCTATTGGATCTACCGACTGGTTGCGCACCGCTTCAGCGGCTGGCGCATGCTGATGGTCAGTGGCGGCCTGGTCATCGTCACCATCGGCGCGTTGTGGTCGACACCCAGCATCCGCGAACGCATGCTGAGCTCGATCACCGAGGAAGTGGACAGCTATCTGGTCGCCCAGGAGCCCACGTCCAGCGGCATCCGCCTGTGGCTGTGGCAGCAAACCCTGCCGATCATCGCCGATGCCCCGGTGTTCGGGCACGGCCTGAACCAGTGGGAGCCCATCTACATGGAGCAGATGCGCGCCATCCCGGGCTCGGAACCCTTCATTACGGGCCACCCGCACCAGGAAGCCCTGCTCATCCTGGCCGAGGAAGGCGTGGCTGGCCTGCTGGTATTCGCGGCCCTGCTGCTGGCATTTGCCGTCCATGTCAGCAAGCTGCGCGACCCTCAAAAAGGTATCTTTGCCAGCATCCTCATCATCTATGTGGCCGCCGGCCTGGCCAATGGACTCTGGAGCAACTTCACCCACCGCCATGTGTTCATGCTGCTGATGGCCAGCATCCCGCTGGGCAGCTTCCCTTGGCATGGCATCGGTAGAGCGCGCGAATCCACGCCATGAGCCGCTGTCCGCCGTTCGATGAGGTGACCATTGTCTGCGTCACCTACAACAGCTCGGCTCTTCTGGAGGCGATGGCAAGCACGCTCGCCCCGTTCCCGCATGTGGTCATCATCGACAACGGCAGCTGCGATGGCACTGCCACCCAGATCGCCGCACGCATTCCACATGCACGGCTGATCACCCGTACCAGCAACGCCGGTTTTGGCGCCGCCAACAACCAGGCAATGGCGACCGTGCAGACGCCGTTCGCCCTGTTGCTCAACCCGGATTGCGTCCTCGCCCCGGCCGACCTGCAATGCCTGCTGGACTGCATGCGCGACCACCCCCAGGCCGGCGTGGTTGGCCCGCAGAACTGGCGCAGCGAAACCGTTCCACAGATCTCGCACCGCCCGGCATTCTTCAGGCCGGGCACGAACAGTAGGTTCACGGTGCCGGACAAGGTCACCGCCGCCGAGTGGATTCACGGTTGTTGCCAGTTGCAGCGGACCAGTGCATTCCGGGAGATCGGCGGCTTCGACGAAGCCTTCTTCCTTTACTACGAAGACGATGACCTGTGCCTGCGGATGGCCAACGCCGGCCATCAATGCCTGCTGCAGCCGGCTGCACGCGCCTTCCACAAGGGCGGGGCTTCTTCGGCACCCAGCGTGCGCACCGACTTCATCAAGCGCTTCCACTATGCACGCTCACGCCAGATCGCCATACGCCGCTACATGGGCACTGGCGCAGGGCGGATGCATCTGGCCAAGCTGATGGCAGCTGCAGTGCCAGCGGTGCTGGTTTACAGCCTGCTGCTACGTCGGCGCGATGTAATCAAGTGGGCCGCATGGGGAGCGGCGGCATTTTCTGCTGCCTTGGGGTTGGACCTGGTGCCAGGGTGCGGCAAGCCCGCCACGCGCCCGATCAGCGGCTAGCACCTTTTCGCCCCCAATGCATCCCAACCAAGGACACAGATCGTGGCAGAATGTGCTGCCAGCTGGGCATTGAACGCCCATGCCCGCCTATCCTTCATCTTTTCGAGAGTTTTTCATGCAACGCGTCCTGGTCACAGGTGGTGCGGGGTTTCTTGGTTCCCATTTATGCGATCGACTGATCCAGCAGGGGCATGATGTCCTGTGCGTGGACAACTACTTCACCGGCAGCAAGCGCAATATCGCACACCTGCTGAACCTGCCCAATTTTGAGCTGATGCGCCACGACGTCACCTTCCCCCTGTATGTGGAAGTGCAACGCATCTTCAACCTCGCCTGCCCGGCCTCTCCCGTCCATTACCAGCACGACCCGGTACAGACCACCAAGACCTCGGTACACGGCGCGATCAACATGCTGGGCTTGGCCAAGCGTGTGAATGCACGCATCCTGCAAGCGTCCACCAGCGAAGTCTATGGCGACCCCGAAGTACACCCGCAGCAGGAAGGCTACTGGGGCCGGGTCAATCCGATCGGCATCCGCAGCTGCTATGACGAAGGCAAGCGCTGCGCCGAAACGCTGTTCTTCGACTACCACCGGCAGCACGCGCTGGACATCAAGGTCGTGCGTATCTTCAACACCTACGGCCCGCGCATGCATCCCAACGATGGCCGCGTGGTGAGCAACTTCATCGTGCAGGCCTTGCGCGGCGAAGACATCACCATTTTCGGAGATGGCAGCCAGACCCGTAGTTTCTGCTACGTGGATGATCTGATTGAAGCGATGCTGCGGACGATGGACACCGAGCGCGGCTTCACCGGGCCCATCAACATCGGCAATCCCGGCGAGTTCACCATGCTGGAGCTGGCCGAAATGGTCCTGCGCCTGGTCGGCGGTCGCTCGCGCCTGGTGTATCGCCCCCTGCCCTCGGATGATCCGCGCCAGCGCCAGCCGGACATCTCGCTGGCCCGTGAAAAACTGGGCTGGGAACCGAAGGTCGCATTGGAAGATGGCCTGAAGGAAACCATCGCCTACTTCCGCAAGCTGCTGGCCGAGGATAAGGCGTGACCACGTTCGCCGTCGTCATCACCAACTACAACTACGCCAATTTCGTCTGCGAGACGATCGACAGCGCGCTGGCCCAGACCCGGGCCGCCGCACAGATCCTGGTGGTGGACGACGGTTCAAGCGATGGCTCGCCGGAACTGCTGCGCCAGCGCTACGGTGACGATGCCCGGGTGACGCTGCTGTTTGGCGAGAACGAAGGCCAACTGGCCGCGTTTCAACGCGGCGTGGCCGCTGCCAACGCCGATGTGATCTGCTTCCTGGACGCCGATGACCGCTGGAAGCCGGAATACCTGGAAAAGATCGGCGCGGTGTATGACGCCCGTCGCGATATCGACTTCGTTTTCAGCGACCTGCAGACCTTCGGCATCGACAACCTGGACATCCGCTACGAAGACAGCCAGGAGCCCATCGACCTGGGCTATACCGCAATAAGCACCTATTTCCTGGTGCCTTGGTATGGCGCCCCCACTTCGGCACTGAGCCTGCGCCGGGCCTGGGCCGAGAACGTACTCGACCTTCCGCACAGCTTCCGACGCCAGTGGAAGCTGTGCGCTGATGCATGCGTGGTGCACGGTGCCAGCATCCTCGGCGCCCGCAAGTACTACCTGCCCACCGCCTGCGTGGAATATCGCACCCATGGCAACAACGGCTGGTGGGCAACCCGCCGTGAGCCGACAAGCTTGTACCGCAACGCGCTGCGCAACTACGGCATTGTTCGTGTATACGCCGCACGTAGTGGCTTGGACGATGGCTGCTGCAGCTTGGGCAAACAGGAGTACCGCACCAAACCCAAGCCCAGCCGCAAGGAACGGCACCGCTACGCCAGCATCGCGTTGCGCGGTGAAGCCCCCTGGTGGAAGCGCTATGAAAGAGCCATCAGCATCCTGTCCGGACGCCAGTCACGTCGCCGCTGAACAGCGGCGCCATGGCAACGGATCCCGCGTATCAACCGTTGTCCGCAGGTGTACGCCCGCGCAACCGCGAAGCGAGATTGTAGGCAAACCAGCGCACGCTGAGGCCTGCCCGATAAACCTCGCGGCTCAGCCAACCCAACGGCCCAACAGCAGGCTTGGCCTTGCGCCCGGCCTGGATCACCGAAGCGAACAGATGACCGCTGCGCACGACGCCGGGCTTGAGGCCGAGGCATTCCACCCCATGCAGCCAGGCCAGGTCCATATAGTCATCAACCGGCAGCACCCAGTGCTCGGCGTGACGCAGGAACTTTGCAGCCGCCTCTGGCGTCAGGTAGTAGCCAAACGCGCACAGTGGGCTGCGCCAGTAGCGGTGCAGGACTGAGTCGCCGAACCTTATCCAGGCCGAGCTGGGGCGGTCCGCAGCATGCAGGCGGAAGTAGCCCACCGACTCCGGCAGTGACGGCAGGTCACGCAATACGTCCAGAAACCGCGGGTCGATGGTGATGTCATCTTCAAACACCATCATCGGCCGACCACTGTCCACGCACTGCTGCCACAACAAGTAGTGGCTGGCCCAGCAGCCAATCTCGCCGGGGCGGAAAGGGCGGCCCTTGCAGGCCAGGCGCCGCTTTTCATCGACCTTGGCAAACAAGGGATGCGGAATGCTGCCATTGACCGCCTCCCACATCGTCACCTCGATGCCCAGAGCTTCTGCCTGCCGCTGGATCGAGGCACGACGATCCGCCGATGCCGGCAGGTTGATCACATAAAGGGGCAAATCAGCAGACGGTCGAGTCATTGCGCGACGCAATCCTGGAAAAGAATCCATACGGGCTCCCCGCTTTCCGGAAGCCATCTTGGACACAACAACGAGTCATGATAGTACCTGATCAACAATTGCCTGCCTCCCTGCCATGGCGCCCGCAAGCAAAGCGGGGCCCGCACTTGATTTCACCGCCAACGCTGGCGCCAGCTTGATCCGCGGAACGGAGAACGTCCGCTCAGTCCTGCGCCGCTTTCACCAGCCGCGCATAGAAGAAGCCATCGCCACCCTGCTCACCCGGCAGTCGCTGGCGGTTGCCGGCAACCTCGTGACCGAATGCGTCAGGCAATGCCTGCACCTGTGCATCCGGCGTACGCACGAGGAAGTCCGCTACCTGCTGGCCGTTTTCCTGGCGCAGGATCGAACAGGTCGAGTACAGCAGCACGCCACCCGGGCGCAGCACCGTCCACAGTGCATCCAGCAAGCGCGCCTGCAAGGCCGCCAACGCAACGATGTCCTCGGCACGGCGGTGCAGCAGCACGTCGGGCTGACGGCGGATGATGCCGGTCGCCGAGCACGGCGCGTCCAGCAGCACCGCGTCAAACGGCTTGCCGTCCCACCACACGGTGGTATCGGTGGCATCGACCGCCAGCACCTGCGCCTGTGCGCCGACGCCGGTACGGGCGAAGGTTTCGCGGATGCGCTGCAGACGCCGTGCATCGACGTCCAGCGCCAGCAACTGCAGGGATGGGTCGCGCTCCAACAGATGCGCGGACTTGCCGCCCGGCGCGGCGCAGGCGTCCAGCACCCGCGCGCCGAGTGGCGCCTGCAGCGCATCGGCGACCTGTTGCGCCGACAGATCCTGCACCGACACCGCGCCCTGCGCGAAGCCGGGCAAGCTGTTCACGGGCACCGCAACCGGCAGGCGCACCGCATCGGCCGACAAGGGCTCGGCAATGGCCTCAATGCCGGCCTCGGCCAACAAATCCAGATACGCTTCGCGCGAGTGCTGCTGACGGTTCACCCGCAGCCACATCGGCGCCGGCTGCAGACTCTGCGCGATGATTTCTGCGGCCTGCCCTGGCCAGTCGTGCTGCACCTTGGCCAGCAGCCATTGCGGCCACGCATCTTCAGCGCGCGCCTCGGCAAAGCCTTCGCGCTGTGCGCGACGCAGCAATGCGTTGACCATGCCAGCTTGACGCTCACGGCCCAGCGCGCGCGCTGCCTCCACCGTCGCCGACAGCGCCGCATGGGCTGGCAGCTGCAACACATCCAATTGTGCAAAACCGGCCATCAGCAACGCACGCAGATCACCATCGCGCGCGCCCAACGGCTTCTGCAGCCATTGCCGCAGTGCGTGGTCGTAGACCACGCGGCGACGTAGCGCGGCAAAGCAGATGGCTTCCAGCAGCGCGCGGTCGCGGCTGTCGTCGAGCTTGGGCAGGGCTGCGCCGAGCTCGGCTTTCAACGAGCGGCCCTTGCCGATCACCGCCGCCAGCACCTTGGCCGCCAGCGCACGGGTCTGCACGCCGGGCTGTGCCGCCGCGGACCTGCCCCACGGCGAGGAAGTAGCAGCCGTCATCCGCTCAGCCCTCGACCCGCAGATCGCGGCGTGCGTTCAGATAATCGGCAGCGGTAATCGCCTTGCCGCCTTCGCGCTGCACCACGCGCAGACGCAATGCGCCCTGCCCGCAGGCGATGTCGATGCCTTCACGGGCGGCGCCGATCACCGTGCCCGGTGACTGGCCGCGATTGTCCTCAATGGCCACCGCACCGTGGATGCGCACGCGCTCGCCAGCCAACATGGCCTCGGCTACCGGCCACGGATTGAAGGCGCGCACGCGACGTGCCAGCGCGGCCGCTGGCTCGGCCCAATCGAGCCGGGCTTCAGCCTTGTCCAGCTTGTGTGCATAGGTGACACCGGCTTCCGGCTGGCGCTGCGGTACCGGCTTCAAGCCGGCGCGCAACAAGCCCAGGCCATCAGACAGCACCTGCGCGCCCAGCTGTGCCAGGCGGTCATGCAGTTGGCCACCGGTATCGGCATCGCTGATCGGGGTGTGCTGGCGCAACAGCACCGGGCCGGTATCCAGGCCCGCCTCCATCTGCATCAGGCAGACGCCGGTTTCGGCATCGCCCGCCTCGATCGCGCGCTGGATCGGCGCAGCGCCGCGCCAGCGCGGCAGCAGCGAGGCGTGCACGTTCCAGCAGCCATGGGTCGGGATGGCCAGTACTGCCTTGGGCAGGATCAGGCCGTAGGCCACCACGATCATCAGATCCGGCTGCAGTTCGCGCAGCTGCTGCTGGGCTTCGGGCGTCTTCAGGCTTTCCGGCTGGAATACCGGAATGCCACGCGCAATCGCATCAAGCTTCACCGGCGAGGGCATCAAGCCACGACCACGGCCCGCGGGACGATCCGGCTGGGTGTAGACCGCCACCACCTCATGCTGCCGCGCGGCGGCGGCCAAGGAAGCAACGGCGAATTCCGGCGTACCGGCGAAGATGATTTTCATTGGGCGGGGATTCGGGATTCGGGATCCGGAATTGGCAAAAGCAGCGCAGCAGCGGCTACCAATCGCGAATCGAAAGAAAGAGCGTGCAGATCAGGGATGCAGGACAGAACGCCGGGACTGGAAGAAACGCAGCAATTCATGCCCTTTCCAATCCCGGGTCCCCGATCCCCGCCTCAAATCAAGCTACGTGCTTGCGCGACTTGGCCAGCTTCTTGCGCACCATCTCGCGCTTGAGCGGCGACAGATAGTCGATGAACAGCTTGCCGTCCAGATGATCCATCTCATGCTGGATGCAGGTCGCCAGCAGCTCATCGGCGGCCAGTTCCTGCTGCTTGCCTTCGCGGTCAAGGTAGCGCACCACGATGGAATCAGCGCGGGTGACATCGGCATAGATGCCCGGCACCGACAGGCAACCTTCCTGATAGACGCGGCCGCCTTCGCTGGCGCTGACGATCTGCGGGTTGATGAACACCTGCGGCGCGTTGTGCTCTTCGCTGACGTCGATGACCATGAAGCGCTTATGGACGTCCACCTGGCTGGCAGCAAGGCCGATGCCCGGGGCGTCATACATGGTCTGCAGCATGTCGTCGAGCAGCTGCTGGAAGGCCGGCGTGGTCACCTCGGCCGCTTCAACAAGGGCCGCCTTGGTGCGCAGGCGCGGGTCTGGAAACTCAAGAATGGGCAGGAGAGCCATGGCAGTACCAATCCGGGATGCCGCATATTTCGGCAAGATGTCCCAATTCTACCGCTTGCGCTTGCCCGGCGCCCCCGTTTCTGCAATATAGTGCGACAACCTGTTGGGGAATCAGGCAGATCGCAACCATGTTGAAACAATTACGTACGGTCGCCGCCGTGGCGATGCTGACCGTCACGACCTATGCCGTGGCCGTCGAAATGAACGGTACCCACCCTGACACCTACGTGGTGCGCAAGGGCGATACTTTGTGGGATATATCGGCACGTTTCCTGAAAAAGCCGTGGCTTTGGCCGGAGATCTGGCAGGCCAACCCGCAGGTAAAGAACCCGCACCTGATCTACCCGGGCGACGTTCTGAGCCTGGCCTATCTGGACCGGGTGACCGCCCAGGCAGGCCCGCGCCAGGAAGCACCGATCACCGGCGTACCGCTGGCGGACGTTGAGCCCTTCCTTAAGAACCTGAACGTGGTCGACAGCTTCGAGGACCTGCCCTATGTGGTTGGCCTGGAAGACAACCGCCTGCGCGCTACCCTGGGGCAGAAAGCCTATGTCCTCGGCCTGGAGGCCGCGCAGCCTGGCCAACGCTACATGGTGGTGCGCCCAACCGTGCGCTTCAGCCAACCCAAGCACACCGATGATCTGGACAACCGCGGCCGGGCCATCCCGGGCAGCGGCAACGTGTGGGCGAGCTACGTAGCCGCCAATGACCGCAACGAGTTCCTGGGCTACGAGCTGGCAGAGGTGAATGCCGGCACCCTGACCCAGGTAGCCAGCGGTAGCGTCGAGGCGTCCACCTTGCAGCTGCAGGACAGCGGCAGGGAAGTACGCGCCGGCGACCGTCTGGTGCCGGTGCAGACCACCCCGTACGACCTGCAGTTCGTCCCGCATGCCCCGGCCAACGCCTCGGCACCGGGTCAGCTGCGCGTGCTTGCAGTGACCGACACCTTCACCAGCGGCGGCCCGCGCGATGTGATCGCCATCTCCGGCGGCGCACGTGAGGGCATCGACAACGGCACGGTGTTCTCGATCTGGCGCAGTGGCAGCCACGTCGCCCACCGCATGCAGCATCCCGACTCTTCGCGCATGGACGATGCACTGAAGACCGGCGCAGGCCGCGTCACCCTGCCTGACGAATATGCTGGCCATGCAATGGTGTTCCGCACCTTCGACAAGGTCAGCTATGCCTTGATCATGGAAGGTACCAAGCCGACCCGCGTAGGCTATGAGCTGAAACATCCGGACGCGCAGTAAGCGCCTGCGGCCTAGCCTTACGATGCAGCACAACGGCGCCCGAGGGCGCCGTTGTTGTTTGTGGCGGCAGGCTGGGCCATGCCTCGATCAGCCTTCGCCAATCTACCCTCCCCACCCTGTTGCCCGGCCCTGCTGACCCTGGCGCTGGCTGGCGGCCCCCGGCAGACACTGCGTCGCCTGCTCGATCAACATGGCGGCAGCGCCGACGCATTGGCCGCCGGCCCCGCCGGCTGGCAGGCGGCCGGCTGCACCCCAGCGCAGCGCCAGACATTGGCAAAACCCGATGCAGACGCCTGGGCGCGCACCGTCACCTGGCTGGACGCCGATGGCCATCAGCTGATTGGCTGGGGTGATCCGGACTATCCACCGCTACTGCGCGACAGCCCGAATCCACCACTGGCACTGTTCATCGCCGGCGACCCGATGCGTCCATGGCAGCCGGCAATCGCAATCGTAGGGAGCCGCATCCCCACCGCCGGCGGGCGCGATATCGCCCGCGACTTCTCCACCACACTGGCTGGCTGCGGCCTCACCATCGCCAGCGGGCTGGCCGCCGGCATCGATGCGGCTGCGCACCGGGCGGCGCTGGCCTGCAGCGGCAGCACGTATGCAGTGATCGGGACGGGGCCGGACCTGGCCTACCCGCGCCACCATCGCCAGCTGCAGGCACAGATCGCCGCCGAAGGCGCGGTGATCAGCGAATACCCGCCAGGCACAGCACCGCGCAGCGGCCAGTTCCCCGCCCGCAACCGCCTGTTGGCGGCACTTGCCCTTGGCACCGTGGTCATCGAGGCCGCCGAACGCTCCGGCGCACTGATCACCGCGCGCCTGGCCAGCGAGGCCGGCCGCGAGGTCTTTGCCGTGCCTGGCTCCATCCACAATCCGATGGCGCGCGGCTGCCACCGGCTGATACGTGAAGGTGCAACATTGGTGACACACAGCGCCGACATTCTTGAAGGCGTGGCCAATCTGGCCGGCGAACTGGCCTGCGCCTTGCAAACCCGGCTTCAGACCCCCATCTCCCCTGTACCGTCCGGCCAGCACCCGGCCGTCACGCCACCGGACCCAGACTACCAGCGATTGTGGGACGCCTTGGGTTATGACCCAACCGGTATGGATTTACTGATCGAGCGCACTGGATTGACGGCCGCCAGCCTGTCCTCCATGCTGCTGCTCATGGAATTGGAAGGGAAGGTTTCGTCGGCGCACGGCCGCTATACCCGCACCTGAAGGTTTCTTCACCTCCACAGCGCCAATGGCGCAGGCCGAGGGGCAATGAAAGAGAGCATCCTGGACGTCCTGCTGTACCTGTTTGAACACTATTTCAGCGAAGATGCTGATCTCATCCGAGACCGCGACTCGCTACAGAACGGCCTGATCCAGGCCGGTTTCAGTCCCGCCGAAATCAACAAGGCCTTCGATTGGCTCGATGCCTTGGCCGAACAACGTCCAGCCGTGGCCCAGCCGCGCGTTGACGGGCCGGTTCGCGTGTTCCACGGCCCCGAGCTCGACAAGCTGGACGTGGAGAGCCGCGGTTTCCTGCTGTTCCTGGAACAACAACGCGTGCTCGACGCCGACCAGCGCGAACTGGTGCTGGACCGCGCCATGGCGCTGGACCAGGACGAACTGGACCTGGACGACCTGAAGTGGGTGGTGCTGATGGTGCTGTTCAACCAGCCCGGCGCCGAAGCCGCCTATGCCTGGATGGAAACCCAGATGTTTGTCGACGAACCCGAACCCCTGCACTGAGCCCAACACCGGCGTGCAGGGATGCATAAGGACAATACCTACGTGAGCCAATGGTTCTACGCCGAGGGTAACCGCGAACGCCGCGGCCCGATCAGTGACGAAGACATCACCCAGCTTTTCCAGTCCCGGCGCATCGACGAAGACACCCTGGTCTGGCGCGAAGGTGCCGGTGACTGGCGGCCGTTGCGCGACTTCGCCGGCGAGCTTGGGCTCGACCTGCAAAACCCGGTATCGGCAAGCGCACCGCCAGTACCGCCGTCGCTGCCTCCGGGGCTACAAACCATCCACACGACATCCGCTGCAGCTCCCCGCCAGGGCCTGTCCGGCTGCGCGATCGCCGGCATCATCGCTGCGGTCGTCGGCGTGATCCTGATTGCCATCCTCGCCATCCTGGCGGCCATCGCCATGCCGGCCTACCAGCAGTATGTGATGCGCTCCAAGACAACGATGGTTTCAGGGCAACTGCTGGGCCTGAAGCATCAGGTGGCCGAGTTCGTCGCCGCCAACCAGCGCTGCCCGATCAATGATGACGAAGGCTTCGGCACCCCGGAAAGCTATGCCAGCGGCGACGTCGCCCAGGTCCATGTAGGCCGCTTTGAAGAGGGGCATTGCGGGCTGGAAGCCTTCCTGCGGGTTCCATCGCATTCGCAACTTGACGGCAAAAGCATCTGGCTCGACTACGATATGCAGGCCGACAGCTGGGAATGCAGTTCCGATGTCGACGACAACTACCTGCCGATCGACTGTCGCGGCTGATTGGTAGCGTTCAGAACTTTTACGGGGAAAAAGATGAGCCAGTGGTACTACGCTGATGCCCAGCGCGAGCGGCATGGTCCGATTGAAGCGGATGCCCTCCGCGAAAAATTCCGCGCAGGCGAGATCGACCTGGACACCCTGGTGTGGCGCGAAGGCATGCAGCAGTGGCAACCGCTCTCGGCCATCGCCGACGAACTGCAGCTGGTCACCCAGGCCAACACCGGCATCGACCTGCGCCAGGACTATGCGGCCATCGAGAACGGCACCGCGGCCGAACCCGCAATTGTGCGAGCTGCGACTGCACACTCCCCGTATTCCGCGCCGGGCAGCATGCCCGTCGACCAGAATCATGTGGTGACCGGCGGCGCCATCGTCCAAGCAGGCTTCCTGCGACGCTTTGCTGCCTCGGTGATCGACAGCATCGTCACCGGCGTGGTTTCCGCGGTGTTGCTGATCCCGATCGCGCTTGTGATGGGGGTGAGCCTGGCAGGCATGGCCGGGTCGGAACTGGCCAACGCGGGCGCCATGCTCGCCTTCTACGGCATCTATATGGGCATCTGCATCCTGGTGCCGGCCACCTATTTCGGCTGGATGCACTCGTCCAACAACCTGGCCAGCCTCGGCAAAATGGCGGTGGGCGCCAAGGTCGTGCGCAGCAATGGCGAACGCATCAGCTTCTGGCGCGCGTTCCTGCGTTACATCGCGATGATCGGGCTTGCAGTGATCTCCTGCTACATCTCCCTGCTGGTGTCGGCGATCATGGTCGGCGTCACCGAGCGCAAGCAGAGCTTGCACGACATGATCTGCGACACCGTGGTAGTCGACAAATGGGCCTTCACCGAACATCCGGAGCGCCAGAGCCGTGAGCTGGGCCCGGTGACACTCGTCATCGTCGGTTTGGCGGCACTGTTGATCCTTGGTTACCTGGCCTTGATCGCATTTGGCTTTTTCATGGCCATCGCGCAATCCTGAGCACGCTGACGGCCCTCCGCCAGAGGGCTTTGCCTGATCGGGCTGGTGGTGCTTCCCGGCGTTGCGGCAGCACCCTTCAACTGACAAATTGCCGGGGGCGGCTTGACACAGGCCCCTCCGGCATGATTCCTCTAATAAGGAACCAAGCTGAACGCCCGGGCCGCAACCCGGGCGTCGGCTTATGCACAACCCCAATATCGGCTTCACTATCGTCCCGGTTTAAGCCACCCTAGCGCCCCCACCGGGCGTTCCGCCCCAAGAATGTACTGACATGCCCAAGCACCTGCTCATCGTCGAATCACCGGCCAAGGCCAAGACGATCAATAAATACCTCGGCAAGGACTACACGGTCCTGGCCTCGTATGGGCATGTGCGTGACCTGGTTCCCAAGGAAGGCGCGGTCGACCCCGAGAACGGGTTCGCCATGCGTTACGACCTGATCGAGAAGAACGAGAAGCACGTCGAAGCCATCGCAAAAGCCGCAAAGGGCGCCGATGACATCCTGCTGGCGACCGACCCGGATCGCGAGGGTGAGGCCATCAGCTGGCATATCGCCGAGATCCTGAAACAGCGCGGCCTGTCCGATGGCAAGCCGATGCAGCGCGTGGTGTTCACCGAAATCACCCCGCGCGCGATCAAGGAGGCGATTGCCCAACCGCGCGAAATCGCCTCGGACCTGGTCGATGCCCAGCAGGCACGCCGCGCGCTGGACTACCTGGTCGGCTTCAACCTGTCGCCGGTGCTGTGGCGCAAGGTACAGCGCGGCCTGTCTGCCGGCCGCGTGCAGAGCCCGGCCCTGCGCATGATCGTCGAGCGCGAGGAAGAGATCGAAGCCTTCATCTCGCGCGAATACTGGAGCATCGAGGCCGCCTGCGCGCACCCTTCGCAGCACTTCAACGCGCGCCTGATCAAGCTGGACGGGCAGAAGTTCGAGCAGTTCACCGTCACCGACGGCGACACCGCCGAGGCCGCACGCCTGCGCATCCAGCAGGCCGCGCAGGGCTCGCTGCACGTCACCGACGTCGCCAGCAAGGAGCGCAAGCGCCGCCCGGCCGCACCGTTCACCACCTCCACGCTGCAGCAGGAAGCCTCGCGCAAGCTCGGCTTCACCACCCGCAAGACCATGCAGGTGGCGCAGAAGCTCTATGAAGGCGTGAACATCGGCGATGAGGGCACGGTCGGCCTGATCACGTATATGCGTACCGACTCGGTGAGCCTGTCGCAGGATGCGCTGGCCGAGATCCGCGACGTGATTGCCCGCGATTACGGCATCAGTTCGCTGCCGGACAAGCCCAACACCTACACCACCAAATCCAAGAACGCGCAGGAAGCCCACGAAGCCGTGCGCCCGACCTCCGCGCTGCGCACCCCGGCACAGGTGGGCAAGTACCTCACTGACGACGAGCGCAAGCTGTACGAGCTGATCTGGAAGCGTGCCGTCGCCTGCCAGATGATCCCGGCCACCTTGAACACCGTCAGCGTCGACCTGTCGGCCGGCAGCGAGCACGTGTTCCGCGCCAGCGGCACCACCGTGGTGGTGCCCGGCTTCCTCGCCGTGTACGAGGAAGGCAAGGACAGCAAGAGCGCCGAGGACGAGGACGAAGGCCGCAAGCTGCCGCTGATGAAGCCCGGCGACCGCGTGCCGCTGGACCGCATCGTCGCCGACCAGCACTTCACCCAGCCGCCGCCGCGCTACACCGAAGCGGCACTGGTCAAGGCGCTTGAGGAATACGGCATCGGCCGACCGTCCACCTATGCCTCGATCATCCAGACCCTGCTGTTCCGCAAGTACACCGAGATGGAAGGCCGCAGCTTCAAGCCGACCGACGTCGGCCGCGCGGTCAGCAAGTTCCTGTCCAGTCACTTCACCCAGTACGTCGATTACGACTTCACCGCCAAGCTCGAGGACGAGCTGGATGCGGTGTCGCGCGGCGAGGAAGAGTGGGTGCCGCTGATGGAGCGCTTCTGGGGCCCGTTCAAGGAACTGGTCACCGACAAGAGCGAATCGCTGGACCGCACCGACGCCGGCAGCGCGCGCGTGCTCGGCCCGGACCCGGTCAGCGGCAAGGATGTCACCGCACGTATCGGCCGCTTCGGCCCGATGGTGCAGATCGGCACCGTCGAAGACGAAGAGAAGCCCAAGTTCGCCTCACTGCAGCCGGGCCAGAGCATCTACTCGATCTCGCTGGAAGAAGCACTGAAGCTGTTCGACATGCCGCGCAAGCTTGGCGCCGATGCCAATGGCGAGGAAGTCACCGTCGGTATCGGCCGCTTCGGACCGTTCGCCAAGCGCGGCAGCACCTATGCCTCGCTGACCAAGGAAGACGATCCGTACAAGATTGACCTGGCCCGCGCCGTGTTCCTGATCGAAGAGAAGGAAGAGATCGCGCGCAACCGCATCATCAAGGAGTTCGAAGGCTCGGACATCCAGGTGTTGAACGGTCGCTTCGGTCCGTACATCAGCGACGGCAAGATGAACGGCAAGATCCCCAAGGACCGCGAGCCGGCCTCGCTGACCCTGGCTGAAGTCGAGCAGTTGATGGCCGACACCGGCAAGCCGGTGCGCAAGGGCTTCGGCAAGAAGGCCGCCAAGAAGACCACGGTCAAGAAGGAAGCCGCGCCGAAGAAGGCTGCCGCCAAGAAAGCTCCGGCCAAGAAGGCGGCAACCAAGAAAGCAGCGACCAAGAAGACCGCAGCGAAGAAGGCCACCAAGAAAACCGTCGCCAAGAAGGCAGTGAAGAAGTCGACCGCCGACGACGCACCGCCGTTCTGACCAGCGCTTCCTTCTCCCTTCGGGAGAAGGTGTCCAAAGAGCCTGCCCCCGCGAAGGCGGGGGACGGATGAGGGTAGGCTTTGCTCCTGAAGCCGGTTGAATGCAGCTTCCGCTTTCCAACCATCCCCTCCCCCGCCAACAAGCGGATAATCGGCACCACCCGCAGCAGGCCGCCCACCGGGCGGCCTTTGCTTTGCGTCCTTTCGCCGACCAGCGCCAACGAACGCACTGGCCCTCCAACGGTGCTGACCATGCTCGAACTCGACCTGCACAACGTCGTCCCCACCCTCAAGGCCGGCGGCGTGATCGCCTATCCGACCGAAGCGGTCTGGGGCCTGGGCTGTGATCCTTCCAACGAAACCGCGGTGATGAAACTGCTGGCGCTGAAACAGCGCCCGGTCGAGAAAGGCATGATCCTGATCGCCGCCAGCCCGGCGCAGTTGGAAGGCTGGGTGCAGTTGGACGCCTTGGCAGACGACCGCCGGCAGGCAGTGCTGGACAGCTGGCCCGGCGCCAACACCTGGATCGTGCCGGCCGGCCCACGCGCCCCACGCTGGATCACCGGCGAACACACCGGCATCGCCGTGCGGGTCACTGCGCATCCACTGGTACAGGCCCTGTGCGAGGCCTGGGGCGGCCCGCTGGTATCGACCAGTGCCAACCTCGCCGGCGAGCCGCCAGCGCGCTCCCGTGAGCAGCTGGACCCTGCCCTGCTGGCCTTGCTGGATGGCCTGCTGGATGGCGCCACCGGCGGCCTGGCCCAACCTACCCGCATCCGCGTGGCAGCTACCGGCGCAGTCCTGCGCGACTGAAAAGCCGAAAAGCCAACCCCTCCCCAACCCTCCCCTTGGCTTCGCCAAAGGGAGGGGCAACGGCGTAGTGCCGAGCCATGCTCGGCAGGGGCTTAACCCCAAAACCGGCAGCCGAGCAAGGCACGGCGCTAAAAGAGGCGCCCCCCCGTGCTTTTTGGAGCGGCGGAAAACCCCCCC
>NZ_JBXFWF010000012.1:0-75098 GCF_056854515.1 Stenotrophomonas sp. STEN063 | reverse complement strand
AAAATCATTTTTATTTTTTTTGGCTGCTTTTGTGGGGGTGGTTAAATCTGTTTTATTATATTGCTTTTTTGGGATGGTCACTACACCCCCTCCCTTTGCCGCAGGCAAGGGGAGGGTTGGGGAGGGGTCGCTCCTGCCCCTCGCCGAGCATGGCTCGGCACTACCGATCTAGGCCAGCGCCTTGTTCAACGTATACGTGCCATGCACCGACGCCTCGGCCAGCACATGGCCCTGCATGGCGCGATACACATCGGCAGCAGTGAACGCACCATCGACGGGCAGACGCTCGACGTCCAGCGCGAAAAGCCGGAAGAAATAGCGGTGCAGGCGTTCGTCATTGAATGGCGGGTATGGGCCGTCGTAACCCAGGTACGTGCCACTCATCTGCGCATTGCCGGCAAACCAGCCCGTGTAATCGTTGATGCCCTGGCGCGCACCGGCCGGGCCAGCCGGCTGCGTCTTGCCGTGCGCGGTGAAGCCATCACTGCAGCTGCCGGCAGCGATCTCGCGCAGGTCCGCGGGAACATCCACCATCACCCAATGCACGAAGTCGGCGCGCGGCTGGTCCAACGGAATGCTGACGTCCTCACGGCCCACCAGCTCGGCCACCGTCGGCACATCCGGGTCCACGCAGATCAGCGCGAACGAACGCGTGCCAGACGGCACATCGCTCCACGCCAGCTGCGGATTGCGATTGCCGGCGAAGCCGTTGGCATCACCGGCGGCAAACTCGGCTGCGATCGGCTGTCCGTTCTGAAAACTCTGACTGTCCAGTTTCATGATTGTTCCTTGATCAGGCTTCGGGATAGCCCAGGCGCACCGCGACCGGGGTCAACACTGCAAATTCGGATGCCAGCACCTGTGCGTAATTGCGCCAGTGACCCGCCGGTACGGTGCCCGGGCCAAGGCTGCGCACGACCGGGAAACGCAGGCCGAAGGCCTGTTCCAGCAATGCGCCCATCGCTGCCGGATCATTCACCGCGTCGTCGGTGCGGATGATCATGTGCGTGTACAGATCCTGCTCATGCAGCAGCGCGACCTGCGCCAGCGCGCGTGCCAGCCACTGCGCGGCCTCGCTGGACGAAGTCAGTGCCAACGGCGCCGGCGCACCCAGTGCCAGCCACTCGACCAGCATGTCGCGCGGATCGCGCAGGGCAATGACCAGACGGCCTTCCGGCAGCTGCGGGCGCAGCGCCCACAGCAGCGCGTTGTCCCACCACAGCAGCCAGTCGATCACGTTGCCGTCCTCGATCCCACGCGCAGGCAGCGCGTCGCGCCACTGCTGCACCAGTTGCTCGGGGCTGAGCTCGTCGTTGGCCAGGCGCTGCAGGGTCAGGAAGTTCTGGAAGGCATCCACGGGCGGTGTCGGCCCGAAGCGGTCACCACGCAGCACGCGGCTGCCGGCTGCCATCACCGTGGCCACACGCTCCACGCCCGAACCCGGCGCGCCCCACAGGAACATCGGCCGCACCGGGTTGTCGTCGGCGACCTCACCCAACGCTGGCCATTCGGCCGGTGCGCGCGCCTGCTGCGGCAACGGCAGGCGGGTAGGTGCCAGTTCCGCATGCACCTGCAACCAGGTTGCCAGTGCACCGGCGCGGTCGCCAGCGCGATCCTGGGTGGCGCCCAGCCAGGTGCGCACGGCCGCACGCGCCTGCTCGGGCGCGTTGTCCACCAGCCGCTGCACGTGCGTAACCGCTGCGCCCGGCTCGCGCTGCAGCAGTGCTTCGACAATGCGCTGCTCGCCACTGACCCGGCCCGGCTCCAGTGCAACGATATGCCGAGCGATTGCTTCTGCCTCTTCGGCCTGATCGTTCATGTCATGCAGGCTCATCCGTGCTTCCAGCGCCGGCAGATGCTCGGGCATCTGTGCCAACCAGCGCTCGACCACGTCCACCGCTTCTTCGCTGCCGACCTGGGCAACCGCCAGACGCGCCATCCATAGGTCGTGGAACTGCGGGTTCGCCTGCACCGCGGCGTCCAGTTCACTGCGGGCCTCCTCGTCGCGGCCCAGGCGCTGCCAGGCCATCAACAGCATCTGCAGCGTGGCACGGTCGCCCGGCACCTGCTGCAGCAACGGGCGCAGGTGCTCCAGCGCCTGCAGCGGTTGGCCGGACACCAGTTCCAGTTCACCGGCCATGCGACGCAGACCCGGGGTATCGCCCTCCGCCGTGGCCAGCACTTCGCGCATCATCTCCGCGGCGCGGTCGGCGTGGCCCTGACGCAAGGCCAACTGCACCACCATGCCGCGCAGCGCGTTGTTGCTGGGGTTCAATTCGACCACGCGGCGGAACGCCTGTTCGGCGAAGGCCAGCATGTCTTTTTCCAGGTAAGCGAAGCCAAGTGCATACAGCACGCGGACGTCCTCCGGCAGCCTTGCACTGGCGGCTGACAGGATGGCCAGCGCACGATCAGCGTCACCGCGGCGCAGTGCGACCAAGCCTTCGATCGCGCCCAGCTCAGCGCTGTCCGGATCCACGCGCGCGGCCATGCGGCCCAGACGGTCAGCCTCGTCGACATCGCCACGGCCCAGCGCCAGGTGCGCCTGCATCAGGTAGGCGGAGAATTCGTTGGGATTGAGCGAGGTGCTGCGGTCCAGCGCCTGGCCGGCGGCATCGATCTGGCGCTGCGCCAGCAGCAGGCCGGCGTGCTGCAGGTGCAGGGCGGCATCATCCGGGGCCAGGCCCAGGGCCGTTTCCAGGCTGCGCTGGGCGTGTTCCAGCTGGCCTTGCTGCTGCAGTGCCAGCGCCAGCCAGCGGTGGGCGGCGGCGTGCTGTGGTTCGGCGCCAACCCATGCCTGGGCCAGGGTCACGGCCTCGTCGGTGGCATTACGGCGCAGGGCTTCAATGATCTTGTCTTGCATGGCGGTCCAGCGTTAGCGCAAACCCGCATTGTAGCGGGCGCAGCCGCGCCCGCCGGGTTCAGGCGACGGCGGCGGCCAGATGCTGCGCCACCCAGCGCTCGGAGAAACCATCACCACGCAGGTTCTCGATGAAGCCGCAGTGGCCACCCCAGCGCGCGATCTCCAGATGCGCATCGGCCGGCAGCTGCCAGTGATCGAAGGTGGTGAAGGGGATCACCGGGTCATCGGCGGCCATCAGGATGTGGGCCGGCACCTGCAACGCGGCCAGCTTGTTGCCGGCAATGGAGTAACCGTCGAAGTACTCCTGCAGCGAGCCGAAATCGGTATGCCGGTCGACCAGCCAACCGGTCAGTGCGCGGATATCCAGCTTCAACACGCTGTCGTCGCAGTCGGCCAGCTCGGGGAACAGCGCGCGCTTGCGGCGCAACGAACCGGTCCATTTGCGGCGGAAATACCAGTCGTACATCACCGGTCCGCGCTCGATGCTGTCCATGGTGATGGCCGGATCCAGTACCGGGCATACCGATGCCACGTGCAGCAGCGGCACGCCGGCGGCAGGCGCGTGCAGGGCCAGCCGCAGCACGAAGTTGCCGCCCAGCGAATAGCCCGCGGCGACCATCGGCAGGCCGGCAAAGCGCTGCGCGACATCCGCGGCGGCGTTGACCACTTCGCCGATGCGGCAGGAGTGGAAGATGCCCGGATTGAGATGGTGGGTATTGCCGTGGTCGCGGAAGTTCAACCGCACCACGTCAAAACCCTGCTCCAGCAGGCGTGCAGTGGTCATGCGCATGTAGCTGGATTCCGCGCTGCCCTCCCAGCCATGCAGCAGCAACGCCAGCGCCTTGGGCGGAGCGCCCTGGGGACGACTGTGCCAGGCCTGCAGGCGCACCCCTTCACCGCCATCCAGGATCAGTTCCTGGGTCTGCGCCCCGCTGGCGGCCAACAGCTGTTGCCCGCGTCGCAGCCGCAGCCGGCTCGATGCCAGCATCGACTGCAGGTGCGGATTACGCAGCCAGCGCGGCGGCTGGTAGTTGCAGGCGCTCAGCATGACCGACCCGGTTGGCGTTGACTGCCCAACACAGCGCTGGCCGTGATCCACACCTTACGGTCCTTCCATCACCGCCACGATGCGCGCGCGCGAGGTCTCGGCGATACGCCGGCGGCCTTCCAGATCCTGGATGGCGATGGGCTCGAGGAAATGCACCTCGCCACGCCGTGCCGGCTCACCCAGCAGACGCAGGAAGTTGCCGGCGAAGCTCTCGCCCGGCCCGAACGCCACCGTGGTCTGCGCGTCGCCGCGCACGCCGTAACGCAGTGCGATCGGCTGCACCGGCACCCCGGCCTCGACCGCCGCCTGGAAGATACGTGCGTGGAACGGGCCGACTTCGCGGCCGCCGCGGGTGCGCCCTTCCGGGAACACCGCCACCGGCCGTTGTTCCTGCAGCCGCTTGACCATTTCCTCCATCACCCCGCCCAGCGATTCGGTGTTGCCACGCTGGTGGAAGATGGTGTGGCCACGGCTGGCGACCCAGCCAACCACCGGCCAGCTGGCGATCTCGCGCTTGGCGACGAAGCCGACCATCTTCTGGCTGTGGATCACGCAGATATCGACCCAACCCACATGGTTGGCGACGAACAGCACCGCACCGGGCAGGGGTTGGCCGACCCGCTGCAGGCGGAAGCCGAAGATCCACATCAGGCCACCCGACCACCAGCGCACCACCCGCTCTTCCAGCGGGTTGCTGGCGGGGCCGATACGCCCCAACGGCTGCGTCATCAGCAGCAGGATCAGCGGCAGGAACAGGACAATGTGAACCAGTAGCAGCGGGGCGCGGTACAAGTAGCGGAACACGCGGGCCACACCGCCCTGGCGGGCGGGACGGGGGGAAGTCATCCGCGCACGATACCGGATGCGGTCCAGCTTCCGCCAGCACGGGGACCATGCCCCCTTGGCATTCACACGGACGCCGCCAAAGGGTGCGCCGTGCCACACTATCGACAGGAAGTACCGGTCGGCTCGGGTTTTCAGGGTACGCCGGCAACATTCCCGGCATGAAGTGTGTACAACAACACTATCGTTCAGGGGGACGGCATGATGGACCGGCAGCTGCTGTCATCGACAGAAGACATGCTGCATTTGTTCTCGGCGGCATTGGAGCAGATCGGCAATGGCGTGATCCTGTTCGACGACGCCAACACCATTCTGTACGTCAACCAAGCCATGGAAGCCATTTCCGGCTGGTCACGCGCCGAACTGCAGGGCAAGAACCTGGGTACCCTGGCTCCGGCCAGCATGCGCGAGCGCTACAACACCCGCCTGTACCCGGGTACCAGCAACCGTGTGGAGGAGCTGGTTGCCGATCCGCATGACATCCAGATGATCCGCAAGGACCAGAGCACCTGCTGGATCAGCGTCACCCTGTCACAGATCGCCGACGGCGAGCGCAACATCCGCATGGTGCTGGTCAGCGACGTCACGGCGCGCCGCCAGGCGCAGGCACGCGAGCGCCTGCTGTCACTGGGCTTTGATGAGACCCAGAGCGCAGTGCTGATCACCGATGCCGAAGGCCGCATCGTGCATCTGAACAAGGGCTTCCGGCGCCTGTTCGGCTTCCTCGAGGCCGAGGCGATGGGCCAGTACGTGCCGTCACTGTTGGCACCGGACAGCTTTTCGCCCGAGCAGTTGAACGCCTATACCGCGCGATTGCTGGCAGGGCAGCCGATCCGCGCCGACGAGCGGCTTTACCGCAAGAACGGGCAGCCCCTATGGTGCTCGGTCAGCACCAATCCCATCTTCGATGACTACGGCACCCTGGTGAACCTGGTCATCGTGCTGATGGACATCACCCGCACCAAGGTGCACGAAGTCCTGCAGCACAAGATGCTCGATGCGATGGTGCGCGAGGTCCCCACCGCCGAGGTGATGCAGATGATGTGCCTGGAGGTGGAGAAGATCGCCCCGCAGGTGCTGTGCTCGGTGCTGCGGGTCGAAGACGGGCGGCTGCGCCACCTGGCCGCGCCCAGCCTGCCCGAGCCCTACATCCGGCTGGTGGACGGCGTGCCAGTGGGCCCCAAGACCGGCGCCTGCGGCACCGCCGCCCACAGCGGCCAGACCGTGGTCAGCCGCGACATCGCCACCGACCCGAACTGGGAAGGCATCAGCCACCTGGCCCTGCAACACGGCCTGGCGGCCTGCTGGTCCACCCCGATCAAGGCCAACGATGGCCGCGTGCTCGGCACCTTCGCCTTCTACTACCGGCAGCCCTACGATCCAGACAGCTTCCACCATCGTCTGGTCGAAGTGATCGTGCACCTGTGCGCGCTGGCACTCGAGCGCGAGGAGGCGCGCAACCGGATCCGCCGGTTGGCGTTCTACGACGACCTCACCGGCCTGCCCAACCGCAGCCTGCTGCACGCCCAGGCCGACCAGGCCATCACCGCCGCCAACCATCACGGGCAGACAATGGCGGTGATGTTCATCGATCTGGATCGCTTCAAGCAGATCAACGACTCCTTCGGCCACCCCGGCGGCGACGAACTGCTGCGCACGATGGCGCGCCGCCTACAGGAAGAAACCGGGCCGATGGACATCGTCGGCCGGCTCTCCGGTGACGAGTTCGTGGTGATCCTCAACCGCTGCGACATACCCACGGCCAGTGAGCGCAGCGAACGCATCCTGCGTACGCTGGGCCTGCCACTGGCGCTGGGCGACCTGGAAATCCGGCCCTCGGCCAGCATCGGCATCAGCATCTTTCCGCATGACGGCAACAACATGGATTCGCTGCTGCACCATGCCGATGTCGCCATGTACCAGGCAAAACACAACGGCCGCAACCGGGTGCGGTTCTACAGCAGCGAGATGGACGAGTGCGCGCAGGAGCGCATGGCGCTGGAAGCGGCCCTGCGCGAAGCGCTTGAACAAGGCCAACTGCAGCTGCACTACCAGCCGCAGATCGAAATCCACAGCGGCCAGCTGCACAGCGTCGAGGCGCTGGCACGCTGGCAGCATCCACGCCTGGGCAGCGTGCCGCCAATACGCTTCATCCCCTTGGCCGAGGAGGCAGGGCTGATCGGCGACCTCGGCCAATGGGCATTGCGCGAAGCCTGCCGGCAACTGGGCCGCTGGCGTCGGGACGGCCTGGATGTGCCGTCGGTGTCGGTGAACCTGTCGCCGACCAATTTCCACAGCGCAGCCTTGCCGGACTGCATCAGCCAGATCCTGCAGCAGGAATCACTGCGTGCCAGTGACCTGATCCTGGAGATCACCGAGGACGTATTGCTTGATGGTGACCCGATCACCCTGCAGACGCTGCGGCAGGTGCATGCACTTGGCGTGCGGCTGTCGATGGACGACTTCGGCACCGGCTATTCCAGCCTCAGTTACCTGCGCCAGCTGCCAATCAGCGAACTCAAGCTGGACCGCAGCTTCGTGCGCGGTATTGAAGGCGACAAGGTGGCCAGCGCGCTGACCCAGGCCATCGCCCATATCGGCCAGAGCCTGCAGCTGAAGGTGGTGGCGGAAGGTGTCGAAAGCCTGGAGCAACTGAAGCTGCTGGGCGCGCAGGGTTACGAGGTCGCGCAGGGTTTTCATTTCACCCCGGCCTTGCCGGCGCCTGCATTGGCGGAATGGGTGCGCGAGCACCTGCCGGTGGCGGTGTTGGCTTAGTTGAAGGTTGCTGTGGTGCGGGTGCGGAAGCAACAGCAACAGCAACAGCAGCAACAGCAAGAGCTACCCCTCCCCGGCCCTCCCCTTCGCTGCGCGAAAGGGAGGGGGCGCAGCGTTACCCCCTCCCTTTGCCGCAGGCAAGGGGAGGGTTGGGGAGGGGTGCTTCTCAGCTCTCAGCTCTCAGCTCTCAGCTCTCAGCTCTCAGCTCTTGGCTCTTGGCTCTCAGCACCAAGCCCCGACCAATCACCCAACCGCCACAACCGCCAGGGTCAGCCGCGAAATACACACCGGCTTGCCGGCCTCGTCCTCGATGCGGATCTCCCACACCTGGGTGGTACGGCCCACATGCAGCGCGCGCGCGGTACCGGTGACCACGCCGCTGCGCGCCGCACGCAGGTGGTTGGCATTGATCTCCAGGCCGACACATACCTGCTGGGTCGGGTCCACGCAGAGGTTGCCTGCGCTGCTGCCCAGCGTCTCCGCCAGCACCACCGAAGCGCCGCCGTGCAACAAGCCATACGGTTGCTTGGTGCGCGCGTCCACCGGCATCGTCGCCTGCAGCCAGTCATCACCGGCGGCGGTGAAGACGATGCCCAGATGATCGATCAGCGTGTTGCGGCTCAGCGCGTTGACCAGCGTCAGGTCAACCGGCGCGCGGAATACTTGGCTCATTGCAGCTACCTGTTGGGGAATGGAAGGCTCAGAGAATGGGGACCAACCCCGCGCCGAACGCGGTCAGCATGCGCACCAGCACCCACTTGGGGCCGACATTCACTTCCGGGAAGTCACCCACCGCGGTGTAGCAGCTGTGGAAGCGCGGATCCTGCCGGGTCAGCGGCTGCGGGCAGTCCGGGCCCGGCTTGAAGGCGTAGTCGGTCGCATAGCGCCAGGGCCAGAAATCCAGGATCGGCAAGGCTTCGGAGGCCTTGCCAATGCTGTAGTTCAGGCCGGACAGCACCGGTGGCTTCTCGCGCGGCGCCACCACCCAGGAGTTGTCCGGATGCACGTCGCGCAGGATGCTCTGCGCCAGCTGCTCGGCAAAGGCCGGATCTTCGATGATCACCGCGCCTTCGGTGTTGTAGTTCTCACTGCGCGGATCGAAGTTGTGGGTGCCGATCACTCCGATGCGACGGTCCACCACCAGCGACTTGGCGTGCAAGCCCATGCGCGCACCGCGGCGGGTCACCGGCAGTGGCCGGTTGACCGCACGCGTGCCCAGGAACGATGGCCGGGTCTCGGTACGCAGCACCTCACGCTCGACCTCGCTGCCGTCGGCGCTCAACCGGCGCCCCGAGCCACTGCCGCGCACATTGCTGCCAGCCGCACTGCCGCCGATCACCCGACTGCGTGTTGGTGCTGGCGCAGGCGGCTCACCGTCCAGCGGCGCCGGCAACAGCTGCGCATAGTCGATCGGCGCATCCAGCGGGAACGGCTTGTATTCGTAGATGTTGAAGCCCAGCTCGCGCATGTTGCGGCGCTTGTACTTGTAGGACAGCGCATAGACGATGGGATTGTCGGTGGCTGCCAGACTGTTGGTCGACACCACCACCCGCGGCGGTGCTTCGCGCTTGCGCAGGTTCTTGAACAGCGCCTGCGCGGGCTTGGACAGCACCAGGTAGGGCGTCTGCAACAACACCTCGGTTTGTGCCTGCGAGATCAACGCGTCCAGCCGTGGCTCGGTCACATGCTGACCATTGAGCGGCTGTGCCTCTCGTTCACGACGGTGCTTGCGCGGCAGGTCGGCGACATAGCTGACCGCACTCACCGGCAGCGCGGTGTCAACAAACGCCTGTTCGATGAACTCCGGGTCCGATGCCTCGGCATTCACCCGCGCAATCCGTTCCGGGCGCCGGAATGCAGCCTCCGGCAAGGCCGGCACGCCCTCGTTCAACAAGGTCTTGCCGACGTCGTTCAAGCGCTCGGCCGGGACACTGCGACGCGCCACCCAGAAGGCCTGGAAATTGGCCGCCATCTCACGCGCCTCCGGTCCGGCCACCACCACGTCGCGGTCGCGGAAGTTGTACTCGCTGTCCCAGTCGTAATAGTCGTCCTGGTAGTTGCGGCCACCGACCACGCCGATCACATCGTCGATCACCAGCAGCTTGTTGTGCATGCGCTGGTTGAAGCGGCGGAAACAGCACAGCACGCTGCCGGCATAGTCGAAGTAATTGAGCTTGGCCTTGCCGAACGCCGGGTTGTAGACGCGCAGTTCGAAATTGGCGTGCGCACCGGACAAGGCCCCGAGCATCTGCAGGTCGGAGATCGCCGAGAGCTGGTCGATCAGTACCCGTACCTTGACCCCACGGCGGGCAGCGGCCAGCAGTTCGTCGATCACTAGCCGTGCGCTGTCGTCGGTGTCGAAGATGTAGGTCTGCAGGTCCACGCTGCGGGTGGCGCTGCGGATCAGGTTCAGCCGCGCTATCAGCGACAGTTCGCCCTCATCGAGGATGGTGGCGTAGTGGCGGGGTGCCTCCACCGTCGATTCGGCGATGGCTTTGCCGCCGAGCGCACGCAGCGGCGAATCCAGCGCACAGCGGTCGGGCTGGTCGCAGTCCACCACGGTGGAACGCGCGGCCACGGCAATGCCTTCGGCACGCTCACGCTGCTGATTGGACAGCGAAGCACAACCGCTGGCCAGCAGCAGCGCCAGCACCGGCAGGATACGAAGGACAGCTTTCACTTTTTGGGGGCGCCAACCAGGCGTGTACGCAGTACGAATATCACTCGATCACTCAGGGCCATCTGCCAGCTATCCATGCCATATCGGCCGCGCAGGATGGTACCGCGGCTGACGAGGTCGCAATCATAGCCGGGCCGCGCGCATTCAGGCTTTGCCAGGCGCATCACCTCGGGCCGGCTGATGCCACGGATCGACAAGCGCCCCTGCACGTCGCCGCCGGTTTCGGTCAACCGCGGGTCATAGGGGTCGGAATCGAATTCCACCACCGGGTAGCGCGCCGCATCAAAGAAGTCCTCGCCGCGCATCCAGCCGGTATAGCGGGGCTTGTCGGGGATCTCCACATATTCGCTGTACATGCGCAGCCGCACCTGGTGGCGGCCATCGGGCAGCACCGTGATCCAGCCCTCGAAGCGCGGAAAGACACCCTCCACCTTCTGCCCGAAGCGGGTACGTATTTCAAAGCCAAACCGGGAGTGCGCCGTGTCGAAATGCAATGGCTCGGCCGCAAGGGCCGAGCCAGCGAACATCAACAGGATCAGCAGCAGCCCATACCGCGCCACCGCCATGGGCTCAGGGCCACCAGAATTCAGTCAGCCGGGCAATGCCAGGCTCTATCGCCGCCTCCATCGGCAGTGACAGCACCGCCACCGATGCCGGCGGCATGCCACGGTAATCGCCGGACTGGCCGCTGTGCATCAACGCCACCAGCTGCTCCAGCCCCGGGTTGTGGCCGACCACCAGCAGGCGCTCGACTTCCTTGTGTTCGTCCAGCAGGGCCGCCAGGGTGCCGGGTACGGCATCGTAGATCCGCTCTTCCAGACGCTGTTCGACGTAGCCGGTACGCTCCAGCACTGCTTCCAGGGTCTCGCGGGTGCGCCGCGCCGGCGAGCACAGCACCCGGTCCGGCACCAGTTTGTGTTCCTGTAACCAACGGCCGGCCGCCTCGGCCTCGGCCAGGCCATGCGGTGAGAGGGGCCGGTCGAGATCGGCTTGGCCATTGGCCGCCGGTTCGGCATGGGCATGTCGCAGCAGGATCAATTCACGCATGGTCGGTTAATACTCCTGATCAGACCTTGTTCAACCACTTGAGCAGCGGCTCCCAGTCCTGCTGGTGCTCGCGTACCTGTGCAGAGTGATAGTCGAACAGGCTGCGCCCAAGCCCGACCATCACCACATAACTCTGGCTGTCGCGCAGCTGCGCGACCACCTCATACGGCCATTCGGCCAGCATCTGCCGGGCCTGTTGCGAGGTCTGCGTCCACGGCTTGGTGCGGTTGAGCACCAGCCCCACCGGCAGCGCCCGCGAATGGATGCGCTTGATCCTGGACAGGCTGTTGAGGAAGCCGACGATGGCCTCGATGTCCAGCGCCGAGGGCAGCACCGGCACCACCACCGCATCGGCGATGTCGATGAAGCGCTCCAGGTCCTCGCCATAGGCACCGGCCGGGGCATCGATGATGACCTGCTCGGCGCCATCGGGAATCAGCTTTTCCCAGTTCTTCTTGCGGTGCACGTCCACCGGCAGCACCGCGCTCTCCAGGCTGGAGCGGCGTTGCGCCCAGCGGGTGCTGGAACCCTGCGGGTCGGCATCGGCGATCACCGTTGCCTGGCCGGACAAGGCCGAGTGTGCGGCCAGATGGGTAGCGATGGTGGTCTTGCCGACACCGCCCTTGGAGCCGGCTACCAGAATCGTCTTCATGCACGCCTCGTTTTCGCGGGACTTGCCCGCAGCGTACACCGGCCTGCGTTACCAAAGGTAGTCATCCGGTGAGGACGCCACTCCGGCAAGGCCTGTGGCTTTGTTATCGTGTCGCCCCCGGCATTGGAACCACCATGAGCGAGCTGCAGGACCTGACCGCACTGATCCGCGCCAACACGCCGCTGATCGTCATCGAAACGCAGGACGAGACCCGCATCGTGGGCCTGTTCCGCGAAGCCTTGATGCATGTGTGGCGGTCCTTGTACCGCTGGTCGATCACCGAGGGCCTGCGCCGCATCGACATGGACCGCGAGGACGAGGCGGTCGGCCCGCCTGATGCCAGCGCGGCCCTGCGCATGATCCAGGAGGCCGACCAGCGCGGCATCTACCTGCTGCTCGATTTCCACCCCTACCTGGGCTACGCCAGCCACCAGCGGCTGCTGCGCGACATCATCCAGCGCCGCCACAGCCAGCCGCACGTGGTGGTGCTGGTCGGCGCCAAGGTCGAGCTGCCAGCCGAGCTGGAAGCGCTGGCGACGCGCTTCAACCCACGCCTGCCCGATGCCAACGCACTGCTGAAGATGCTGCGCGAGGAAGCGGCAAGCTATGCCCAGGAGAACGGCGGGCGACGGGTCGAGGTGGACCAGGAAGCGGTGCAGCAGATCCTGCGCAACCTGCGCGGGCTGAGCATGACTGACGCCCGCCGCATCGCCCGCCAGCTGATCTTCGCCGACGGCGCGCTGAAAGCCGATGACCTGCCGCAGCTGGCCAAGCTCAAGTTCGAGCTGCTCAACCGCAGCGGCCACCTGCATTACGAATACGACTCGGCCCGTTTCAGCGACGTGGCCGGCGCGCGCCGGCTCAAGCGCTGGATCGAGCAGCGCCGCGCGGTCTTCGTCTCCGGCAACGCCCCGCCCGGGCTGGACCCGCCCAAGGGCATGCTGCTGCTCGGCGTGCAGGGCTGCGGCAAGTCGATGCTGGCCAAGGCCACCGCCGCCGGCTTCGACGTACCGCTGCTGCGGCTGGATTTCGGCACGCTGTACAACAAATACCATGGCGAGACCGAGAAGAACCTGCGTGACGCGCTGGCCTCGGCCGAGCAGCTCGCGCCCTGCGTGCTGTGGATAGACGAGGTCGAGAAGGGGCTAGCCAGCAGTGGCGAAGACGGCGGCGTGTCGCGTCGCGTGCTTGGCTACCTGCTGACCTGGATGGCCGAGCGCAAGGCACCGGTGTTCATCGTCGCCACCGCCAACCAGGTGCAGGAGCTGCCAGCCGAACTGCTGCGCAAGGGTCGTTTCGATGAAATCTTCTTCGTCGACCTGCCCTCGCCCGACACCCGCGTCGAGCTGCTGCACCTGCATCTGCTGCGCCGCCAGCTGCAGCCAGACCTGTTCGCCCTGCCCGCCCTTGCCGCCGCCAGCGAAGGTTTCTCCGGTGCCGAAATCGAACAAGCAGTGGTCGCCGGCCTGTACGCCGCCCATGCCGAGCAGAAGCCGCTGGACACCGAGCTGCTGATGGCCGAGATCCGCAACACACGACCACTGTCGGTGCTGATGGCCGAGCAGGTGCAGTCGCTGCGCGACTGGGCGCGCGAACGCACCGTGCCGGCGGATTGAGGTCGCTCGAAGACGCAATCACTGTTGTACGGGTAGTGCCGAGCCATGCTCGGCAGAAGCTTTCCCAGCCAAAGCAAAAACACCCCTCCCCAACCCTCCCCTTCGCCATGCGAAAGGGAGGGCACAAGCGGTAGTGCCGAGCCATGCTCGGCAGGGGCTTTCCCAGCCAAGGCAAAAGCACCCCTCCCAACCCTCCCCTTCGCCATCCGAAAGGGAGGGCGCAAGCGGATCAGCTGGCTGGCGCCACCGGCGGCGCTACCCATCCAGCTGGCGGCAGCAAGGGCTCACCCTGATGCTGCAGCAATCTGCGCATTGCCGGGATCTCGCCTTCTTCGCCAAACCAGCGCATATAGACCTGCGGCTCAACGGTCGATGCTTTGTGCGCGGGGTCGTTGTTGTTCAAGAGTGTGGAGCTCTGCATCTGCAGCCAATCGAGTTGACGCACTCGCTCAGCCAGATTCCTGGCTGCCTCTGGCTGCGCCTCAAACCTCGCCAACCGTTGCACGCCGGCCTTTGCCATCAACATCGTGTCGCTGCCAGCCATGCGCTGTAGCAGCTTGCGACACTGCTGGCGCTGATGGATACCGGACTCATCCGCTGGGCACAACGACAGCGCCGCTTTCAGCTCCGGCTGCCACATGCCAGCGGCAATGCTGAAAAGCGTCACCACCCGCTCATGTTCTGCATACGAGCCATTGTTGGCCTGTTGCCATTGCAGCGCCCGCTGTGGCTGCACAACAGGCCAGGCCATGCCGGTGGTCGCTGCGTCCAGCAAACGTATGATCGAAGGAAACTGATCGTCGTAACGTGGCGCGTCCAAGGCGCGCTGCCTGGCCTGGTCGGCACCGGCCTGATCTCCACGCTGCTGCGCCCAACGCATCAACAATAACTGTGCGTCAGCACCATCTTCAGCCTGTAACGTCGCCACCGCTTTCTCCACCGCGCAATCGCCGCCATCAAGGCAGCGACGCACGGCGGTAGCGGCTATCAACGGCTCATCGCTGCCCTTGGCGATGGCTTCCAGCAACCAGCGCTCCGCTTCCGGCGCGGGCTTCAACTGACCGGTCTGCAGATCGAGTGAAATCGGCGCCAATCCAGCGGCGGCATACAGCTTCAGTGGTTCACCTGTGACTGCCAGCTTGCGTGCCTGCTCCATCCGCGCCTGATTCTGCGCCTGTACGTGCACCAACAGCTCTTCAGGAGCAACGCCATCCTGGTCATCCGCAGCATCCTGTGCACTCGCGCTTGCTGTAATCGCGCATAGCAGCAGTGCCCACATTCCCTGTTTACGCATGCCAGTTTCCCTCCAAGAGCATCAAGCTTTGCAGCGCAGACTCAAACCAGCCGATCCAGTACCCACACCCAAGCCGGCAGGGTAATCAACGACAACACAATGCCATAACCCACCATCGCCGCTGCCAAGCGCGGTGCCAGCCGGTGTGAAATGGCCAGCGCAGCGGCGGTGATCATTGTCGGCATCGCGGTTTCCAGCACATTGACCCGCAGCATCTCGCCCTGCAGACCGAATGCCCACGACAGCGGCAACGCGGCGGCCGGCAGTACCAGCAGCTTGAGCAGCAGGCCCACGCCCAGCGGCGCCAGTTCAGCGCGCGACAAGCGCAGCTGGATGGTCAGGCCCACCGCCAGCATCACCAGCGGCAGCATCGCGTCGGATACGTTCTTCAATGCCCCGGCAATCCATGTCGGTGGCGATGCAGGCATCGCCAGCAGGGCGAAGATCAGTGCCCACAGCGGTGGGAAGCGGGCGATGCGCAGCAGGATCTGGCCGGTGCTGGGCGGGGTATCGCCGCTATAGCGGGCCAGCACATACAGGCCGAACGTCGACAGCATCACGAAGGTACCGAACTGATCGTAGACCACCGCATACGGCAGGGCGTGGTCACCCAGCAGCGCGCGCACCATCGGGTAGCCGATGAAGCTGGAGTTGCACAGCGCCACGCACAGCAGCAGCACCGCATGTACCTGCCGCTCGAAACCGAATACGCGAGTGGCCAGGCTTACCAGGGCGAGCGTCAGCAGCATCAACAGCCATGGCGTGAGCATGATGCCGATCAACGAGGCATCCAGCTGCAGGCGCGGTACATAGGTGAGCACCGCTGCCGGCAGGCAGATGTACAGCACCACCTTGTTGAGCACGTCGGCGGCGTTGTCCGGGAATACCCGGAAGCGTGCGAATACCATGCCCAGCGCGAGCATGGTCAGGATCAGTGCGAAAGCGTCGAATGCCATGGTGCAAGCATGCGCCGGGCCGCCCCGCAGGGGGAATCAGCGCCGGCTCAAAGTCTCCTGTTACGGCATCCGCAGTGACGCGGATGCCGGCCTACGGGTGCCGCATTACGGCCACGCCGGCGGATTGGCCGCCCACGCCTGCTGTACCTGGGCCAGCTGCGTGCGTTCGGCGTCATTCCAGGACGGCAGCAGCTGCGCATACGCCGCGGTATCGCTCCATTGCCCCGGCTCGGTGCGCACGGCGGCCGCATACCAGGCCACGGCTTCGTCCTTGCGCTCCAGTTTCCACAGCACCAACGCCAGCGTCGGCGGTAGCCACGACGGATTGCCACGGGTGCTTTCGGCGGCCTTGCTCCACAGGTTCAACGCGTCCTGCGCATCGCCGCGGCGGTACAGATCCCAGCCGTGGTTCCAACGCAGGCTACGGGCCTGTACGGAGGTATCCGCCACGGCGCCCATGGCCTCGTCATACAGCTTGCCACCCAGCTCGGTACGTCCATCGCGGTAAGCGATGCTGGCCAACTGCGCGGTAGCTTCCACGCCCTTGCGGCCGCGCTCGCGCAGCTTCATCAGCTGATCGACCACATCCGCCTGTTCAGGCGGCACGACATGGAACGGCTTGGCCGCCACATCGTCATCGAAATAGAACTCGTTGATCTTCGGCAGGCTCTGTGCCTGAACATTTGCAACAAACAAGCCCGCCAGCAGCAGCGCGCCAGCGACCATGCGCTTTGTAACCCCCATGACTGCAATCCCCATCAAACAGTTATCCCCCACCTGGCCCCGATCCTAACCGCTCCGGGCGCTACGCGCGACGGGTTACAGGGTGATGAAAGCCCCGCTGCTACAATCCGCGGCTGCCACCGGTCCGTCGGTCGGCACCTGCCAGCCGTTTCCGCAATGGGCCAGCCATGACCAGTACCGCCGAACTTACCTCGCCTGCCTCCGCCAACGATCCGCTGATCGGCGTGCGTGACTCCGATTACACCCTGGATCACAAATACACGCGCACCGATGGCCGCATCTACCTGAGCGGCGTGCAGGCCTTGGTACGCCTGCCCTTGATGCAGCAGCAGCGCGACGCCGCGGCCGGACTGAATACCGGCGGCTTCGTCAGCGGTTACCGCGGCTCGCCGCTGGGCGGCTTCGACCTGGAGCTGTGGCGCGCGCGCAAGCACCTGGAAGCGGCCAAGGTGAAGTTCGTGCCAGGCCTCAACGAGGACCTGGGCGCGACCATGGTCTGGGGCACGCAGCAGACCAACCTGTTCCCCGGTGCCAAGGTCGATGGCGTGTTCGGCATGTGGTACGGCAAGGGCCCGGGCGTGGACCGCTGCGGTGACGTGTTCAAGCACGCCAACGCCGCCGGCGCCTCGAAGCATGGTGGCGTGCTGGCGCTGGCCGCCGACGACCATGCCTGCCGCAGCTCCACCCTGCCCCACGGCAGCGAGGAAGAATTCGTCAGCGCGATGATGCCGGTGCTGAACCCGGCCGGCGTGCAGGACATCCTCGACATGGGCCTGGTCGGCTGGGCGATGAGCCGCTACACCGGCCGCTGGATCGGCTTCAAGACGATTGCCGAGACGGTGGAATCCTCGGCCTCGGTGGACGTCAACCCGTTCGCCCGCCAGATCATCCTGCCGGAAGATTTCGACATGCCCGCCGCCGGCCTCAACATCCGCTGGCCGGACCCGCCGATGGAGCAGGAAATGCGCCTGCACCGTTATGCGGTGAAGGCGGCGCAGGCCTTCGCCCGCGCCAACGGCATCGACAAGGTGGTGATGGACTCGCCGCAGGCGCGGCTGGGCATCGTCACCACCGGCAAGAGCTACCTGGACGTGCTGCAGGCGCTGGAATACCTGGGCCTGGACGAAAAGGCCTGCGCCGACATCGGCATCCGCGTCTACAAGGTAGGCATGACCTGGCCGCTGGAGCCGCAGGGCATTGGCGAATTTTCCCGCGGCCTGCAAGACATCGTGGTGGTGGAGGAGAAGAAGGCCTTCATCGAGCGGCAGATGAAGGAATACTTCTACAACTGGCCGGCCAACTGGGGCCCACGCCCGTCCATCGTCGGCAAGTACGACGAACAAGGCGAGTGGATCCTGCCGTCCACTGGCGAGCTGACCCCGGCGACGATTGCCGGCGTGATCGGCCGTCGCATCCAGCGTTTCTTCAACACCGAGTCGATCGAAGAACGCCTGCGCTGGATGGACGTCAAGGAAGCCGAGATGGCGCTGCCGCGCGCACAGTTCCCGCGCGTGCCGCACTACTGCTCCGGCTGCCCGCACAACACCTCCACCAAGGTGCCGGAGGGCTCGCGTGCGCTGGCCGGCATCGGCTGCCATTACATGGTGACGTGGATGGACCGCGACACCGACACCTTCACCCACATGGGCGGCGAAGGCGTCACCTGGGCGGGCCAAGCCGCGTTCACCGACACCGAGCACGTGTTCCAGAACCTCGGCGACGGCACCTATTTCCACAGCGGCTCGCTGGCGATCCGCCAGGCCATCGCCGCTGGCGTCAACATCACCTACAAGATCCTCTACAACGATGCGGTGGCGATGACCGGCGGCCAGCCGGTGGACGGCACCCTGACCGTGCCGCAGATCGCCCACCAGATGCGTTCGGAAGGCGTGCACACCATCGTGCTGCTGTCCGACGACATCAACAAGTGGAAGTCACGTCGTCACGAATTCCCGGCCGATGTGGAATACCACGACCGCGCCGAGCTCGACGCCGTGCAGCAGCAGCTGCGCACGGTGAAGGGCACCAGCATCCTGATCTACGAACAGACCTGTGCCACCGAGAAGCGCCGCCGCCGCAAGCGCGGCAAGATCGTCGACCCGGCCAAGCGCACTATGATCAACTCGCTGGTCTGCGAAGGCTGCGGTGACTGCGGCGAGAAGAGCTTCTGCGTGTCGGTGCTGCCGAAGGAAACCGAATTTGGGCGCAAGCGCGACATCGACCAGTCCAACTGCAACAAGGATTTCACCTGCACGACGGGCTTCTGCCCGAGCTTCGTCACCGTGCACGGCGGCCAGCTGCGCAAGGGCAGCAAGAGTGGCTCCGCCAGCCTGCTCGACAACCTGCCGGCGCCGACTTTCCGCACCGATTTCTCGCAGCCCTGGAACATCCTGATCACCGGCGTCGGCGGCACCGGCGTGGTGACCATCGGCGCGCTGCTCGGCATGGCCGGCCACCTCGAAGGCAAGGGCGCCAGCGTGCTCGACCAGACCGGTCTGGCGCAGAAGGGCGGCGCAGTCACCACCCATATCCGCATCGCCAACACCCCTGCCGACATCCACGCGGTGCGCATCGCCGCCGGTGAAGCCGACCTGGTGCTGGGCTGCGACATGGTCGTGGTCAACGACTATTGGGCGCTGTCCAAGGTGCGCGGCGAGCGCTCGCAGGTGGTGTTGAACACCTACGAAGCGATGCCGGGTACTTTCACCACGCATCCAGACATGCAGTTCCCGGCCGCCGACATCATTGCCGGGGTGAAACTGGCACTGGGCGGTCGCGACCCGATTCTGCTCGACGCCACCCAGCTGGCCACCGCCCTGCTCGGCGACGCGATTGCCTCCAACCTGTTCATCCTCGGCTTCGCCTGGCAGCAGGGGCTGGTGCCGCTGTCGCTGGAATCGCTGATGCGTGCGGTGGAGCTCAATGGCGCCGCCGTGACCATGAACCAGACCGCGTTCGCCTGGGGCCGCCTGGCCGCGATCGATCCGCAGGCCGTGCAGCAAGCCGCAGGCCTGGTGCGAAACGCGCCGACCGATGCCGAGCGCAAGCCGGCCGCGCTGCGCGAACTGCCGCCCGGCGAATGGGAAGGCAACGAGGCCGGCGCACCGTCGGCACCGCGCAACCCGGGCAACGAGCCGGATATCCGCGGCCTGCCCGCCGCCAGCCAGACCAGTGGTGAAGCCGCGTTCGCATCGCTGGACGACGCACACCTGTCGCGTTCGCTGGACGAGTTGATCGCCCGCCGCAGCAGCTTCCTCACCGATTACCAGGATGCCGCTTACGCTAATCGCTATCGCACGCTGATCGATGCCGTGCGCAAGGCGGAACAACAAGCGATCCCGGGCAGCACCGCATTGAGCGAAGCCGCCGCGCGCTACTTCTTCAAGCTGATGGCCTACAAGGACGAGTACGAGGTAGCCCGCCTGTACACCAGCGGCGACTTCGCCAAGCGCGTGGCAGAGAAGTTCGAAGGCGACTACCAGGTGCGTTTCCACCTTGCCCCGCCGCTGTTCGCCAAGCGCGACGAACAGGGCCAGCTGCAGAAAAGGGAATACGGCCCGTGGATGTTCAAGGCCTTCGGCCTGCTGGCCAAGTTCAAGGGCCTGCGCGGTGGCCGCTTCGACGTATTCGGTTACACCGAGGAACGCCGCGGCGAGCGTCAGTTGATTGCTGACTACGAAAAGACTCTGCAGGAACTGATCGGCTCGTTGGATGCACGTCGCCTGACGTTGGCGGTGGATATCGCCAGCATCCCCGAGCACATCCGCGGCTACGGCCACGTCAAGGAAGCGCACCTGCATGATGCCAAGGCGCGCGAGGCGACGCTGCTGGCAACGTGGCGCAACCCGAAGGCGCTGCACATCGTGCAGGCGGCCTGAACAGGCAACAGATAGGTTGCCTCTGCGCCATGCAACCTATCGGTTGCATGGCACGGCCTGAGCTTCAACGTCCACGTTGAAGCTGTAGGTCGTTACCGACTGAACTCGCGTCAGCGGATCTCGAAGTCCATGGACACAAGTGAGGGCCGCGCTTGCCCGCCAAGCTGTGCTGGCGTCCATTGAACAGAAAGAATCACCTGCTTCTCCTGGTCGGTCAGCCCCAATCAGGAGGGATGGGAAACGATGGCGTCCTGCGGCTTGCCCGTCTCGTCCAGGACAACCACGACGCAGGTCAGGCTGCTGCCGGAGCGCATCCAAATGCTGCGCGGGAACTGGGGCAGTTTCTCTACTGGCTTCGGTTCCACATCTGCGGTTTCACCAATCACGTGATCGGGAAGCAGCTTCTGGATTTCGGCCAGGAGGGGGGCTTTTTCGCAGGAGCGGATGGGGCGGTCGCGGGCTAGAGCGCTGGTTGATGTCAACATAAGTGCCGCAGCAACCACGATCTTGAGCATATGACCTAACCTTCCGATAGTTGGAATCCGTTGTATCCATTATGGGATGAGTTCGGAAGCACGGGGAGCCTATTCAATGTCCACTTTCGGCCAGAAGTGGAAGTTGATCCCCACCGAATAGCGATCTCCGGATCGGCCGAGCTAAAGCAGTCGCTACGTCAGTTGGGGTAGATTCTGCATGAATTGGGATTTAGCGATATCAGACGTAGGTAGTTATGAGCGAAAAAGAACGAAAAGAGGCTGCCGCTTCCTTGTTGAAGGACATGGAAGCTATTGCCGCCCGCATGCGCGAGTTGATCGTCGCCATGCCTCCGCATGATCTGCTCGGCTATATCTACGCCCAGCACATGATGAAGTCGATAGAAGACCAAAGCGTTACTCAAGAACAACATGAAGCCGCGGGCCCGGATGATCTGATCAACGAAAATCAGTTCCTGCTGGAGTACGTGCACGCGGTTCTCGCGGCAGATGCCGCTCCTGCGGACGTGACATTCGACGAAGCCAAGTGCGCAGAGCTGTTTGAACTTGGCCGGAAACTGCGGGAACAGGCCATGTATTTCGCTATGGTCTCTTCCGCCGATACCAAAAATGGTGTCTTCGGTCCCAATACGGCCGACATAGAATTCCGCGCGAAATCCACTTGGGTCATGCTGCGCGGGAACCGCTACCAAGTCTTGGAGGGCGAGTTCTACAGCTACGTTCTGGCACCACACAATGATGTCCTGAAAGAAGCGTATGGCGTCGATGCCACCGATATCGCGGAAGGCCTCCAAGCGATGGCTGACGCAACGCGGTCCGGGCAAGCCGACGCAATAATGGAGATGATGGCGCAGTTTGAGGCGGCTCAAGCTTTCGCTACGGCACAGAACAAGCCTCTGGAGGACGTTATGGAGGCATGGGTGGCGGAAAATGCGGAACAATCGAAAGCCGCCGGTCGGGCGATGGATGACATGTTTCGGGGCGGCATCGCCAACGTGAGCCGTCACACCAAACTGCCGCCGACGCTATTGACGGACTTGGCATACCGGCGCGGAGAAGAAACCGAATTCTTCGCGGCGGGCGATTTTGCGGGAACACCCTACCGGACACTACCTGCCCGGAAGAAACCGCTAATCCAGCTTGGATCGGACTACTACGCCATCGACCCGTGCTTCCCCCGCGATGCGGGATATCGTGCGCTTCTTTTCAATCTCCTTCAGCGAAGGCCGGACTACAAGAAGACCTTTGAAGAGCGGCAAAAGACGATGAGCGAAGCTGCCTTCGCCGAAATTCTTGCGGCCCAGCTTCTCGGCGCCACGGTGTTCCAGGAGGTCTACTACAAGGATCCTGCAAACAAACAGTGGTCCGAAAACGACACCCTCATCCTACTTGATGACGTTCTTTTCCTCATTGAAGCCAAGGCCGGTGCAGCCGCCACCATCGCATCGCCGGCGCTTGATTTCGCCCGGCACGCCCAGTCTGTACAGGACTTAGTACTCAAGGCATACAAGCAATGCGAGCGCTTCTTCAACTATCTAGATTCGGCGGATGAAGTGCCCCTCTACCATCTGGTGGACGGCAAATACGAAGAGTGTGGCCGTGTCCGCCACGCCGACTATCGCGTGATGGTGCCAATCGGCCTGACAGTAGAGTCGTTCTCGCCGTTTTCCACATACTACAAGGAATTACCGCAGGTTGAGCCGCTGCTTGGAAAGCATGCGTTCGTTTCACTGTCTATCGACGAACTTTTTGTGCTCAAGCGTTTCCTTCCCACGGCTGGCCAGTTCGCCCACTACATGGAAGTGCGGCAGGCAGTGGCGGGGATGCGGCGCGCCCACCTATTCGATGAGTTCGATCACCTAGGCGCGTACCTGAAGAAGAACCGTTTTGATCAGGACATTGCTGATCAGTTGAAGGGTGACAAGGTGGACATGCTCGTCTGGGACGGCATGAGCGATATCATCGACAAAAGCTTTGAAGGTGAGGACTGGGAAAGCGGGCCGTTTCCAACGCAGGACTTCCCACAGGAGGTGCTGAAGTTGCTTGGGGCGCTCGACGCCACCCGAGCAAGAGGATGGCTTTCTGCGGAGAGCCATATTCGTGATCTTGGAGAGGAAGGCCGAAATGATCTGGCCAAGATGCTGTCCGATCTTCGTCAGACCCTGAACAAACACCCCGCTCGCTACTTTATTCTGTACGGGGAGGGCAAGCCTCTCTTCGTCTGGCTTCAACAATACGACCACCAAGTTGACTGGGCGAGGGTGAACGACAAGGCCAGCGCAGCTGCGTTGGCCGTCAATGCTTCTAACGCCATCGGCGTCGTGGCAGAGGTCAGTGCTGATGGAACCTATCAACGGGCGCAGTACTTCGCGGTCCACATACCGTCGGTGCGAACGGAAGAAAACGACCACATTTACAAAGACGCCGCGCAAATGGATCACCCCAAGCAGGTGGTGAATCTTAACCAGTCAAAGATGGCCATCCCTCCCTTGAAGGCCAAAAAGCCGGGGCGAAATGAACTGTGTCCGTGCGGCAGTGGAGCAAAGTTTAAAAGGTGTCATGGCCGTTAAGAGCGCGCCAGGACTGTTGATCGAGACTATTTCAGAATTTTCTGTTATTTGAGCGGCCTTTAGCGTCAGCATTCGACGGAATAGTTGAAATTCGAAGCTTGGCGAGAACTCGACTCTGACCCCTGCTTTCCGCTCTAGGGAATTGGAAGCACCAGAGCCGAACTCTGCTGACAACAAGGGGCGGAAGCAGAGGTCAGAGTGCGACGAACATCCGAGCGTCCGATGCCGGCCAGAAACGTGCAAATATTTCCCCCGCCCACTCGCAAGTTCAGCAAACGATCCAAGCTCACCTTCCCCCGACAGATGCGGGGTGCCATACGCACTCTTTCGGCGGATTCCTGCATTCAGCACTGCGGCGCGCAGGCGAAAAAACGACTCTGATCCCTATTTTCGCGCCTGTTTTCTTTGCACATCTATCCAGGTGACGGACAGTTCATTCAAGACACAATTCTCAGCATTATGGAGCCTTTTGCGGGATGGATTTCAAATACAAGCAAACACAACCATCTTGGAAGTGAGCTACTGAATATTCGATCAGCGTTTCAACATTTAGGCTTGGATCCCGACCCAACCGGCTCCTGGGATGAAGTAGCAACCGAAATGAATGGCCACGCGGCGACGCCGGAGCCAAACGTATAATATCTTCAAGCCCCACCATTTCCCGATTATTTACACCTTCAACCTCGGAGGGCCGCACAGAGCGCAGGGAAAATCAGAGGACCCTCCAATTTTATGGATTTAATTTATGATCGAAAAAGAAGATTTCGACAAAAGCCATCCAATTGATGGATTTGGTTATCCTTTCTCCCCTATTGAGAAATGGCAGGAAAAGTACTATCTGGGAGACAGCGCAACCTTAGAGCTACTAGATCGCTTAAATGACCTAGTACCAGCCATATCAGAAAAGCATGAGAGGGTTATAGAAGCATTATTCGTACTCAGGATGCTTAAAGACATTGCCGACTTCAACATCCCTGGGTCTCTACTGAGCATGATATTCAAGAGCTTTGAGGCTTCTGACATGCACGAATATGGCTACGGCACATATTTTTGGCCGAGCGATCCGGGCAGAATTCTAGTTACCGAAATGCTTGATATAGTTTTTGAATACAGACGCCCTGCAGACATAGCTGACATTATGGCGATGTTAACATGGGATCTTTTTCATATACCAAGCCACATATTTATGCTGATCAGAAAACATAGATGGAGTGAGCTACAAAACAGGATAAATAGCAGGTACAACATACTCGAAGAATATGACCCAATGATTAGAAGCCAACACTTTTTAACTGAAGAAGCTCTAAAGAAAGAATGGTCACCTGAAGATGAGCTTTTAAGCAGCTCCCACAAAGAGCTTGTTGCATTAAGGCGAGGATTGATCGCAGTTACCAAGCCGGTGCTATATGTGGAGGGAAAAACCGATCGCATGATCTTAAACACTGCTTATAACAAACTTTTCCCAGAGGAGGAAATGCCATTTCTGATTAAGGAATGCGATATAACTGGAGGAACCAAGGGCGGTTCCGGAGGAGCACAAACACTTTCCACCCTCATATCTACTGTCAGAAAGGACAATGCATATCCAGCATTGGCTCTATTTGATAATGATCGCGAAGGGGTCGACGCCTACAAGAAACTTCCAAAATATTTTAGAGACAGAGGTGAAGGTCAGTACGCCAAGCCAGGAAAGTTATCGGAGAGCGGTCGAGCAGGAGCGATGCTGATACCCGCCCCTAAAGATCGAGAAATGTATGTGGAGATGCAGAACTACTCCATAGAATTTCTTTTTGATGATGATGTCCTAGAAAAAAAGAACGAGCAGGGGCGTGGCTTGGAATTAAGATATCCTGACATAGAGATCAGAATTAAGAATGGACCTGGCTTAGTGATTGACACAAAGAAAAGTGACATTCCAGAAACACGAGAAATTTCGAGGGGCAAGTTGGAGTTCGCTAGAGATATCGTCCCTCAACTGGATGCATCCAAATTTTCTCGGTTCTCGGAATTATTTTGGGATGTTAAAGACTTCTTGTTGTCTGACATGAAATCCGCCACCGAATGATTCCACAACTAAAAATATTGCTTCATGCAATATCGCTTTTTTGTACCAGCCCTAATAATCCGGATCGATCAATGAGCAGGCAAATTAAACATGGAAATGCAGGAATTAGTAACCAGGAGGCAGAGTGCGGTAAACAGATAGCTGGCTAATCAACCAACAATTTCGACCTGGTCAGCCTGCGACCAAACCCTCCCGTCGCCCAATTCCGAAGCTCGGCTCCGGAATCCTTTGTCACTTACAGAAGCTTCCCTATGATGCTCACAGCTTCTTCTTAAGGTCGATCCTGACAAAGGGCTTCCAACGATCGCCATCCTGCTGGGTCCACTCGCCCATCAATTGCGGTCCGCCTGCGATCCGTCATCGCTGAAGCGCCCAACGAATCGCCAGCCCTTCCCGACAATCACGTAGTTGCGTCCGTCGATCCTGAATACGAAATCATTGGTGCTGCCGTCAGGATCGTCGCTTCGGCTGAAGAACTCACAGGAAGTGGCGTTGATCCCGATTATCTCGATCGACTGCACGCGCTGCGATCCCATCATGGCGTCCACTTAATGCATCAGAAAATGTCCATTCGGTACCCATGAATAAATATAAGATGTCTGCGATGTGGCCCCTTCGCCGCCATCAGGCTCCAACGCGGTGATGGTGGTCCGCCATGACCCGTTGAGGATATCGAGGCGGTGGTGATGGTTGGAAGGGAAGCTGTTCTGGGCCATGAAATTCTCCTGTGTGTATCAGCTCGGCGAACCAGAGCGGTGAATCTCGACATGCCGGTGCTACATTTTTGCGGGGCCCGGGTCGGGAAGCACACTTGTTGCCACCACGGGCTGCGGACGCGCCCGTAGTGACCGTTCCTACCGCTGATTCAGGGCACGTCACCTTCACAGCTGGCACCCAGCCGGACTGTGGACACCACCAGCGACTCCTACCTTGTTCGGCCGGTAGCTCTCGGCCAGCAAGGGGCAGGCATGTGCGCGCCCTTCATGTAGCCGTAGATGCAACAAGGGATTTACCATGCATCCATCCCGGCAGATCCCGGGCGCCAGACGCACTTTTCCGTGAAAGCTCTTATCACCGGTAGTTCAGGCCGGATTGGCCGCGCAATCCACAACGCGGTTGCCGCAGACCATGAGGTCGTTGGCCTCGACCGCTCCCCTTTCTCCTGCTCGTCGCTTATTGGTGACTTCACCGATAGCCGATTGCTGCACTCGGCATTGCAGGGCGTGGATGTGGTCTTCCACACCGCTTCGTACCATGCGCCGCATGTCGGCCTGGTATCTGATCGCGAGTTCGAGCGGGTCAATGTGGCGGGTGTGCAGCAGTTGCTGGAAGCTGCGCAGCAGGCAGGTGTGAAGCAGGTGGTCTACACGAGTACCACCGCACTGTATGGCGATGCTGTCGCCGAACAGGGTTGCACATGGATCGATGAGTCCGTGGTGCCGCAGCCCAAGACGGTGTATCACCGCACCAAGCTGGAAGCCGAGCAGGTCCTGGCCGAGTGGTCCGGTGCAGGGCTGACACGTAGCGTCATCCGCATGTCGCGTTGCTTCCCGCAGCCTGCGGATCAGATGTCGGTGCTGCGCCTGCATCGCGGCATTGATGTCCGCGATGTTGCTGATGCGCATGTGGCGGCGTTGGCCTTGCCGGCTGGTTCGTTCAGTAGATTTGTTGTCAGTGGTTCGACGCCGTTTCAGCGCGAAGACCTTGAGCAGTTGGGGCGTGATGCCGTTGAAGTGCTGCGTCTGCGTTGCCCGGAGTTGGTTGCCGAGCATGAGCGGCGTGGTTGGCCACTGCCATCAGTCATTGATCGGGTTTACGACAATGCCGCTATGCGGCGGGCATTGGGTTGGGAGCCTGCGTTTGGTTTCAACGAAGTTTTGGCGCACGTGGATCGGCGTAGTTTGGAGGTGTTGCCTTATACGCGCGGCTTTGTTGATAGGACTGTGGATTGATTCGTTCGCATTGGTAGTTCGGTTGGTGTCGCTTGCTTCGCGGCTTACGCCGCTCCTACAAAAGAAGGAGCCTCCCGCTGCTGATGCGCGGATCTGCACGCAGGGCACCTTCTTCAGCGCCCTGCGTGTTTGCCTTCGTTGTCTGTCCCGGTGGCGCGGCTCTTTGCGAACTCCGGGAAGGTTTCTTCCAGGCTGTCCTTGTCCGGCAGGATGTAGAACAGGCCGCCGCGCTCGAATGTCGGGCTGACGATCTGTTCGTAGAAGTCCGGCGCGATGTTGATGCAGCCGTGGGTGACGCGATTGTCGTCAGGCGTTGGCGATGCGAGGCGCTCTGCACGTCGCTCGGCCGGTACGCCGGTAGCGGTGGGATGGATGGAGACCGCGGAATCGTAGTCCACCCACAGCACGCGTCCCGCGTCGAGCGAGGGGCCGAAGCCGCCGATGAAACGACCCGCAGGGGTGGTGCGGTCGCGGCCCGGAATCTCGCGCAGCGCGAGGCCGGCAACGCCTGGGGCTACGTGATCGCCGGTTGCCGAGCCAAACAGTCCGGGCGTGGCACCGCGCAGTCGGCCGTCACCACTGAACACAAGGATCTGTGCAGCGGCCTTGTCCATGATGGCGAACGGATAGCCCTGGTTGTCCTTGCTTGCGACAACCCAGCCGGCGAGTTCAATCACCGTGTCGGACACCTTCTGGTCCGGCGGAAGCTGATCGACGGCAGATGCCGTTTGTTGCGCGGTAGCGTCCTTGGCGCTGGCCGCGTCGATGCTCGCGAACGCCAGCACGCCAAGGGCGGCGAGGATTACAGGGTAGGTGTGCGTACGGATGGGACGGTTCCTTGCAATGAAGACTGATCGAGGGGAGGAAACCAGTGGCCGGTAAAGGCCACCGGATCCTGAATTCAGGTATTCATCGTGAATTGAACGGAGCGATCAGCCGCGCGGTGTGCGGCGTGGTGCCCTTTCGAGTTGCTGGACGCGACCTTCAATTTGATCCAGTCGTTGGTTGGCCTGCTGTGCGGACTGATTGGCGGACTCGGCGCTCTGTGCCGCGCCCTGTACCCTCGTGTCGAGTTGGTCGAGGCGTGAGTTGATCCCTGCAAACTCTTCTTTATAGGTTGCACAGGATGCCAGGCTCATGACGACGACTGCCACGCCGAGCGTACGCGCCATCACCATTTTCTGCTTGGTCATGAACATTCCACTTCCTCCTACGTTTGGGGGATCTCGAATATAGCTACGTTTTTGCAGAGCAGCGTAATGCACTTTCAGCTGACGTTTGCACAGATAAATGAACTGTGAAGGTGCTTGAATGAGCAGCGTTGCGGCTTGAATTCAGCAAGCTCAAGGAATGCCGTTGAATTTGATGCACCAATGCGTGGTGCTCGCAGTCATCTATGCAGATACGAGGTGAAAATATGCGGGTGAACAGGTGTGCGCTTCCGCACTGATTGGCATGCAGTGATGTCGTCGACTCGCCAATTCATCGGTATGAATTGGCATCGTGGTCGGCTGCTAGGCGTGCACGAAGTTGGTGTGATCTCTGCATGCAACATGCAGCTGCTGCGTCACGCGGTGCGGTGGCTTTGAGTCACGCTGTTTATCAGGACGTTCGGCGCAATGATCACGCTCTGCGCGTTTGCTGATCAGTTCGTTCGCTGCCAGCAGGTATCGTTGAATGCACGAACCGTGCAGACGTTTGGTTTTGGTGGCTTCGCGGCTTACGCCGCTCCCACAACCTCCACAATCAACGCGACCGCCGCAGCGTCTACAGCACTGTGTTGGCTACTTCAGCTGCGAGGGTGATGTGCCGTACTGGCGCTTGAACGCGGCGCTGAAGCTGCTGGTGTGTGCGTAGCCAGCTATGGTGGCGGCCACATCCACGGGAACGCGCTGGCGCAGCAGTGCCTGGCGGGCGCGTTCCAGCCGTAGCTCGCGCTGGTAGTTGGCGATGCTTTGGCCATGGCAATGCTGGAAGCCACGCTGCAGGTCCACCGCATTGGTGCCGAGCTGGCGCGCCATCTGCGCGATGCTCAGTGTGTCGGCCTCTCCACTTTGCAACCACTGCTGCAGGCGGATGACGCAGCGCTGCAGGTGCGCACCCAAAGGCTTCTCGCTGCCCTCGCTGGCCAGTGTCTGCAGCACGTCCGCTGCCAGTTCCAAGGCAAAGCTCTCCTGCTGCAGGCGGCGCAGCAATGGCAGCGAACCGGTCTTGTTCTCCAACAGTTGCGTCGCCCGCTGCAACAACGGCGCCGGCGGCCGCCATGCATGGTTGTCGGCATGGCCATTACAAACGCGTGCCAATCGGGCACTGCCACGGGAATCGGCATGCAACTGCCGCTGCAACCAGTCATCGCTGAGGTGCAGGCTGACCTTGCCTTCCTGTCGTCCAGCCTGCCAATGGCGTTGGAAGCTGTCTTCCTCACGCAGGTGGACCAGCATGGTCGGCATTCGCCGATGGTTGCCCTCCAGCCGCAAGCGATGCCTGCCGATGGCAACGTCGGCCTCGCCATCCACCAGGAAACCGGCAGTGATGCCAGCTGCCAGGCGGTTGTGGCTGCAGCCGCCCACCATGTCGCGGCTGCGGCTCAGGTAGAGCGACACGCCATCGTCCAGCGCGTGCACCTGCTGCCAGCCGGCCAGCACCGGCGTGGCGTCGGCCATGCCGGCATTGAAATCAACCTGCCCGCCCAGCGCGTGGGCTGCGGTCATCAGTTCGGCGCAGGTGAAAACCTGCATGCAGGGCATCCCGGAATGTGGTCCTGCCTAAATTTTCCTTCGCTGCGCCTAAACTTTCAATGGTATTGATAACTATTCTTATTTGAGGGGCCGCGTATGGACGGCCCTGCCTCGTATTCAGTGAAGGTCAGTGGCAATGGGTTTGACGATCAAGCAGGCGGCCGTTGTCCGCGCCGTGTTCCACGATGCGGTCAGCGCGGACGAGATCCGCCACTGGCTGCAGCGCGTGGAAGCGTTGATCGTAGCCGCCACGCCGTTCTACTTCATCGCCAGCACCGTACCCGGTGCCAGCTTCAGTGACGATTACCGCGCCATCCAGGCGGTCTGGTACAAGCAGCACAAGCCGGCCTTCCGCGTTTACTGCAAGGGCCTGGTGCGCATCGCCAGCAGCGCCGCCGAGCAGCAGCGGCTGGATACGCCGGCCCTGCACGCGGCCTGGGGCGTGCCCTACTACGTCACCACTGACGACGCCGACGGCATGCGCTGGGTCGGCCAACAGCTGGAGCATGCCGATGCGTACTGAGCACGGCGCGGCCTCGCGTTTCGGCCTGGGCGTGATCGTGGTGCTGTACATGGCGCATGCGCTGCCGCTGTATTTCTACAACGTGGCGGTACCCGCCATCCTGCGCAGCCAGGGCGTGGACCTGCGCTGGATCGGCATGTTGTCGCTGCTATACCTGCCGTGGGCGTTCAAGTTCCTGTGGGCACCGCTGGTGGACCGCTGGCATCTACCTGCCCTGGGCCGGCGCCGCAGCTGGTTGTGGCTGACCCAGTTGCTGTTGCTGGTCGGCATCCTGGTGTTGGCCTTCACCGGCCTGGACCATGGCCTGACCGTGTTCGTGCTGGTCGGCATGTGGATCTCCACCATCGCCGCCACCCAAGACATCGCCATCGATGGCTATACGGTGGAAGCATTGGCACCGGCCGAGCACCGCCTCGGCAGCATGGCGCAGAGCGTGGGCGTGGCGCTGGGCAGCATGGTCGGCGGCGCAGGCGTGCTGTGGCTGTACGAAACCCGCGGCTGGAACGTGGCCCTGCTCAGCCTGGCGGCGATGAGTGCCTTGACCCTGTTCGCCGTGCAGCAGATCAACGAGATGCCACGGCCGGCGGCCAGCCAGCGGCCGAGCGTGCTGCGTGCGCTGCGCAGGCCCGAGCTGCGCTGGGCGCTGCTGCTGATCGTCATGTATCGCATGGTGGAAGCACCGGCGATGGCGATGGTCAATCCGCTGCTGGTCGACCAGAAGTGGAGCCTGACCGAGATCGGCCTGCTGATCTCGGTGGGCGGTGCCGGCGTTGGCATGTTGGCTGCGGTGGGCGCGGCCTGGCTGCTCAAGCAGCGCAGCGCCGAACAGCTGCTGATGCACGCCGGTTGGTGGCGCACGCTGCTGTACGTGCTACTGGCGGGCCTGCTGTACAGCGGTGTGCTTGCCTCCTCGCAGTTTGGGCTCGGCGCGCTGGTGATCGCCCTGCTCGCCCTGCGCTATGTCGCCATGACCAGCCTGTATGCCTTGTTCATGCGGATCAGCTCGCGCGAGCAGGCCGGTACCGACTTCACCCTGCTGGTGTGCTTCGAACTGCTGATCTATTTCATCGGTGGTGCCTTGTCCGGCTTCCTCGCCAAGGGCCTGGGTTACCCCGCTTATTACGTGGCGCTGGCGATCGTCTCCGCGCTTGGGTTGCTGTTGTGCCGGCCGCTGCTGCGCCGCTTCGCGCCCTCCCCTTCTTCTCCCTGATACGTTCCGAGGACACCATGCGGCATACCGCAGCAACGCTTCCGCTCGCCCTGCTGAGCCTGGCCATCAGTGGCCAGCTGGCAGCACAGGCCAACACCACCAGCGGCACCCGCCAGTTGGATGCCGTCAGCGTCACCGCCGTGCGCGGCGCACGCAGCGTGGCCGAGATCGCCGGCACCGTGTACGCCATCGAGCGCGAGCAGATCGCCCAGCAGACCGCTGCCGGTCGCAGCACCGCCGACATCCTCGGCCAGCTGGTGCCGTCGCTGGCACCGGCCAGTGGCACCACCAGCAACTACGGCATGACCATGCGTGGCCGCAGCGTGCAGGTGATGATCGATGGCGTGCCGCTGACCGGCGCACGCGATGGCTCACGCCAACTCAACAGCATCTCGCCGACGATGATCGAGCGCATCGAGGTGATCTCCGGTGCCACCGCGCTGTACGGCGCCGGTGCCAGCGGCGGCATCATCAACATCATCACCCTGCAGCCGGGCGACGCGCCGGTGCAGCTGGCCAGCCAGCTCGGCCTGCGCACGCCCTCCGATGTATCCAGCGACAACCTGGCCTGGAACGCCGCGCAGACCATGACCGTGCGCGGTGACAGCTTCAGCGGTGCCTTCGGTATCGCCTATGGCCGCCAGGGTGCATCGCTGGACGCGCATGGCCGCCGCATCGGCCCGGAGATCGCCCAGACCGACCGCCAGGACACCGAGACCAAGGAACTCAACGCGCGCCTTGAATGGGCGCTTAGCCCGGCCCAGCAGCTCAGCGTGGGCGTGCGTTGGTATGACGACCAGCAGGACAGCGACTACGGCCCGGATTACGGCCCGCGCCTGGCGGTGCTGTTCAACCCCGCTTTCCAGCCCAGCCACAACGCCGTCGATGGTCTGCAGTTGAACGCACAGCCGCGCACCCGCCACCAAGGAATCAATGCGCAATACCGCAACCGCGATGTGTTCGGCGGCCAGGAGCTGAGCGTGGAAGCCTATTACCGCAATGAGCAGGGCCGCTGGTTCCCGTCGGTATCGACGCTGGTGCACCCGGCGCTGCCTGGTGGCTATGCCTATGTGGCCATGCAGTCCAATACCGATATCGACGTCTGGGGCCTGCGCAGCGCCCTCCACAAAGGGTTCGATATCGGCGGGCGCAGCCTGCAGCTGTCCTATGGCGTGGACCATGAGCGCGAAGAGGACAGCCAGCGCGGGCAGATGTACGACATCAACCGCTTCATCGCCAGTAATGGCCTGAGCTACGTGCCGACTGCACAGTACGCGATGGGCCCGGATGTGCGCGTGGACACCACCGGCCTGTTCCTGCAGGCCGACCATGCGCTGAGCGAACGTTTCAGCGTGCAGGCCGGCGTGCGCCACCAGATCCTGCGCAACAACGTGGACGATTCGCTGCCCTACACCGAGGCGATCACCGCCGACGCGGTGGCCGGCTATAAGCCGCAACTGCTGGCCGGTGGCCGCGTGCGCCATTCGCAGACGCTGTTCAATGCCGGCGTGGTCTACAAGTTCAGCGATGCGCAGCAGTTGTTCGCCAACTTCTCGCAGGGTTTCAGCCTGCCCGATACGCAGCGCATGCTGCGTGACGTGCCGGCCAACTTCGTCATCGACAGCCGCAACATCGGCCCGATCAAGGTCGACAACTACGAGCTGGGCTGGCGCTTGAACAACACGCAGCTGCAGAGCGCAGTGACCGCGTTCTACAACCGCTCGGACAAGACCGTGCAGTTCAACCGCAACTACAGTGTGTCGGTGGCCGATACCGACGAGCGCGTTTACGGCGTGGAAGCCAACCTGCGCTATACGCCTAGCGCGCAGCTGGAACTGGGTGCCAGCGTGGCCAGCACCCGCGGCCAGTACCGTGATGCGGTCGGCCAGTGGCGCGAGCTCAATGCGTTCCGTGTATCGCCGTTGAAGGCAGGTGTGCATGGCCAGTGGCGCTTTGCCAACGACAGTCTGCTACGCCTGCAGGGCCAGGCCGTCGGTGGTACCGACGATGCCTGGCGTGATGCGCAGCTTGCTTCGGTCAGCCCAACCATCCGCGCGACACCGGCGGCGAAGATCCGTGGCTATGCCGTGTTCGATCTGATCGGCGAACTGCCGCTGGCGGGTGGGCGTTTCAGCGTGGGCGTCTACAACCTGGCTGATCGCGACTACAAGACGGTGTATGGCCAGCAGGCGGAGGCGACCTACGGCAAGCTGTCGAGCGTACCGGCGCAGGGGCGGACGTTTGGGGTTGGGTATCGGATCGAATACTGAGGCTGTTGCTTTCGCTTGAAGCCCCTCTCCTACGGGAGAGGGGTTGGGGTGAGGGTTGGGGCAAAGCCCGCGCGATACTTTTCACGAGGCTTCGCTCTTACCCTCATCCGCCCCGTTGGGGCACCTTCTCCCGGCGGGAGAAGGAGGTGGCTCGTTACCGCCGCGCCGCCAGAATCCGCGTCAACAGATCCGCCGTCCCCGCGATCCGCCGCAGATGCGGATACCGCAGACCTTCGCGATAGTCGATACGCACGGTACGGAAGCTGTCCGCCTGTCGCACGATCAACTCGATCGGTGTGCCGTTCTGCTTGCCATCAATCAGCGCCTGCTTGATACGCCCACCGCTGTAAGCCAAGCCGTTCACCGCAACAATCGTCACATCCTTGGCCAAGCCCGCCTTGAAGGCAGGGCTATCCCAACCAACCGCCTGCAGCACGCCATCGCTGCCGATCTTCAAACCCAAGGAATACTGCAGGTCGGTAGCGCCATCGGCCTCGCCATCCGCAACCACAAGATTCGGCTGGTCATCGAAGTACAGCTCCCAGCCCGCAGCGTTCAAACCATCCGGCGCCTTGCCATCACGCGCATCCAGGCGGCTACCGATGAAGCCATCCCAGGCGCCGGGCTGCTCTGCTTCCAGGCCCCGCATCACATCGGCGCGGTCATACAGGCGGATCTCACCCTGCTTTCCGCCTTGGTGGAAGCGCTTGGCGAAATCGTCCAGCGTGACTTTGCCTTTCGACAAGCTGCGCAGGCGTGCATCCACGCCCAGCCATAGCAGCGTGCTCTCGTTGTAGAACTCGAACGCTCGCTGCCAGTCGGCCCATGCCTGCGGCTTGGAATTGAAGTCGAGGATGCCCTGGTGCACGGTGTCGTGCAGGTCGCGCCATTGCCGGCCCGGCTGTGTTGCGTAGTTGGCCTGCAGCTGTGCCAGCATCGCCATCGCATAGTCCGGCTTCCACAGCCCGGAACGTGCTGCCAACACCACCGCCCAATACTGGGTCTGGCCCTCGTACATCCACAACTCGTCGTTGTGCATCGGTGCGTTGTAATGCGGTACCCAGGTCGGGCGTGGACGCCAGGCCTTGCCTACCCATGCATGCGCATATTCGTGCGGCAGCAGGTCGTTGTCGAGGAAGGGCCGCTCGCCACGCAGGTAGCCGTCGTGCATGCCGTTCTCGCTGCTCTGCGCATGCTCAAGACCGATGCCACTGAACACGTCCGATACCGCCAGCAGGAAGTTGTAACGCGTGTACGGACGCGAACCGAATACTGCATCGGCCTCGCGCACCAGCGCGCGATGCGCATCCAGCACCTTGGCATCGGCCTGCAGGCCCTGCGGGTTTTCGCCGACCACGTCCAGCCACACCGGTTGTTTGGATGTCTCGTCCAGCGCGAAGCGCCTGAAGTACTGGCCGGCGAACACCGGCGAATCGATCAAGGTCATCAGCGACACCGGCGCGTACTGTTCGTTGCTGCCGCTGCGCTGTGCAACATCCAGCGCGGTGCCGCTCTGCCAGCCGTCGGGCAGGCGCAGGCTGGGTTTGACCTGGATGCCGCGTGCGTCATAGCCGGCCGGGTACAGCAGCACGCGATGCCATTGCAGGTCGAGCATGTTCGGCGTCATCGCCACCCGGCCCTGGTCGCTGGCAGTCGGTGACAGGTATTGGAACTCGATATCCAGCACGCCGATGCCTTCCGGCACCTGCAGCTTGAAGGCATACATGTCGCCGGAATCACGCGTCCACTGCAGCACCTGGCCGTTGCCACGGATGACCAGCCCGGCCATCTGGTTGATCGGGCCAGTTGGCGCGTGATTGCCTGGTATCCACTGCGGGTACCACAGGGTCAGCGCACCGGCCGATACCGGAATGCGCTGGTGCACGCGCTGGATGCGGCGCTGGATGTCGCTGGCATCCACCTCCAGCTCGATCACGCCCGGGTAGCTTGCCTGCACCTGCATCGCCGCAGCCCGCGCATCCAGCGGCTGCGCCTGCAAGCTCGCCAGCGGAACAAGGCCCAGCACCATCGCCACCAACCACTTACGTCCCTGCATCACGCCCCGCCCCTTGCCTGAAGTCTTCGCATCCTAGCCCGCCCGGCTTCAAACGGGCATCCGTCGCCATACCAGGCAACGGTTGTTGGCCGGCATCGCCACGTCCTCTTGCAGCTCCAGCTGCTGCGCGCGTGCCAAGGCATCAACCGCCTCGAAATCGCGGATGCCCGAGCGCGGGTCACGCGCCTTCAGCCAGCCATCGAAGTTACGGTTGCTGTCGCTGGTGAAGGCGCCGCTATAGTTGAACGGACCATAGGCGATGAACAACGCATCTGGCGCCATCAGCGACGGCAGCCCGGCGAACAGCGCCTGCACTTCTTCCCAACCCATGATGTGCAGGGTGTTGGCACTGAATACCGCATCGAAGCCGGTTACGCCGTCATGCACCGGCAACGGCGGCAAGGGCTGCAGGCCTTCGCCAATCACCGCCTGCAGTTCCAGCGGCGTGGGGGCGTTCGGCAGTGCTGCCTCGTCCAGCCACTGGCGTATTCCGGGCAGGTAGTCGCGGTGATCGCTGGCCTGCCAACGCAGCCACGGCATCGCAGCGGCAAAGTGCACGGCATGCTGGCCGGTGCCGCTGCCGATCTCCAGCACAGTGCGGGCCTGGCCCAGATGCTGCTGCAGGACCTGCAGGATGGGTGCGCTGTTGCGCTCGCAGGATTCGGAGTACGGCTTGGTGGTCATCGCGTGGGGCCCGGGGAATGCTGCGCAGATTGTGCCGCAGTGCCTGTTTAACGCCATGCATGACCATGGTCACTTGTGCCTGAACCCCCGCACCACCGAGATTCAGGGGTCTTGTGCGATGCATTGCATCGCTGGCTCTGGAGTTCCGCCCGTCATGCAACGCCGCCAGTTTCTTTCGCTCTCCGGCCTCGGCCTCGCCGGCTTCATGCTGCCCAATGCACAGCTGATCGCTGCCGAGGAGTTGTTGGCCCCGGCCGATGTCGCCAAGAAGAAGCTGCTGGCCGACACCGTGCTGGCGCTGGCCAAGCAGGGCGGCGCCAGCTACTGCGACGTGCGCATCGGCCGCTACCTCAACCAGGCCATCGTCACCCGCGAAGACAAGGTGCAGAACGTCACCAACAGCGAGTCGGCCGGCGTCGGCATCCGCGTTATCGTCAATGGTGCCTGGGGCTTTGCTGCCAGCAACCAATCCACCACGCAGGGCGTGGCCGCCGCGGTGGCACAGGCGATTGCCATTGCCCGCGCCAACGCGAAGATCCAGACCAAACCGGTGCAGCTGGCACCGACACCGGGCGTGGGCGAGGTGCAGTGGAAGACGCCGATCCGCCAGAACGCGATGGCGGTGCCGGTCAAGGACAAGGTCGAGCTGCTGCTGTCGATCAATGCAGCGGCGATCAATGCCGGTGCCAACTTCATCAATTCGCAGCTGTTCCTGGTCAATGAGCAGAAGTACTTCGCCTCCAGCGATGGTTCGTGGATCGACCAGGATGTACACCGCATCTGGCTGCCATTCACCGCCACCGCCATCGACAAGGCTAGCGGCAAGTTCCGCACCCGCGCCGGGCTGTCGGCGCCTGCCGGCATGGGTTGGGAGTTCCTCGAGGGCAATGCCGCCGACAAGCACCAGCTACCCGGCGGCGTGGTGGCCTACGGCCATTCCTATGATCCGGTGGAAGATGCGATTGCCGCTGCCAGACAGGCGCGTGCCAAGCTCACTGCGCCGTCGGTGAAGCCGGGCAAGTACGACCTGGTGCTGGACCCGTCCAACCTGTTCCTGACCATCCACGAGAACGTCGGCCATCCGCTGGAGCTGGACCGTGTGCTGGGCTATGAAGCCAACTACGCGGGCACCAGCTTCGCCACGCTTGACAAGCGCGAGGCCGGCTTCCGCTGGGGCAGCGACATCGTCAACTTCACCGCCGACAAGACCGTGCCTTACAGCCTGGGTGCGGTGGGCTATGACGATGAGGGCGTGAAAACCAGGCAGTGGGATCTGGTCAAGGACGGCATCCTGGTCAACTACCAGGCCACCCGCGACGAAGTGCATATCCTCGGCGAGAACGCCTCGCACGGCTGCAGTTATGCCGACTCGTGGAAGAGCGTGCAGTTCCAGCGCATGGCCAATGTGTCGCTGGCGCCAGGCAAGACGCCGCTGACCCCAGCGCAGATGATCAAGGACGTAGAGAACGGCATCTACATCCACGGCCGTGGTTCGTACTCCATCGACCAGCAGCGCTACAACGCGCAGTTTGGTGGGCAGCTCTGCTACCAGATCAAGAACGGTGAGATCGCCGGCATGGTCGAGGATGCGGCCTACCAGATCCGTACGCCTGAGTTCTGGAATGCCTGCAGCGCGATCTGCGATGAACGCGATTTCCGCATGGGCGGTTCGTTCTTTGACGGCAAAGGCCAGCCGGGGCAGGTATCAGCGGTATCGCACGGTTCGGCGACGACGCGTTTTGATGGGGTGAACATCATCAATACGGCGCGCAGCCTCGGCTGATGCGGATAGCCCCTCTCCATCGGGAGAGGGGTTGGGGGTGAGGGTACGGGCGAAGCCGCGCTGCAGGGGGTTGCTAGCAATAGCGATGGGGGCACCGGCGAATGCTCAAGCACGACGCAAGCCGTTTGTCGTCTTTGATCCCCGCCACCGGACTTCACTCGTACCCTCATCCGCCCCTTCGGGGCATCCCCGCCTTCGCGGGGACAAGCTCTTCTCCCGAAGGGAGAAGGTCAACCGCCTTACCGCGTCGTATACCCACCATTGACCAGGATCGTCTGCCCGGTCATCCACCAGCCCTCGGATACCAGGAAGCGCACCCACGGCACGATGTCCTCGATGTCGGTCAGCCCGGTCTTGGAGAACGGCGACAACGCCGCTGCAGTCTTGTGATAGGCCACCGCATCCGCACCCTCGGCCGGATAGAAGAACGAGGTGTCCATCGGTCCCGGGCCAATCGCGGTCACTGAAATCCCACGTTCGCCAAATTCCTTGGCCGCCGCACGCGTGTAGTGCTCCACCGGTGCCTTGGTGCCGGCATAGCTGGAATAGAACGGGGTGAATGCGCCCAGCAAGGACGTCACCAGCGTGCACACCTTGCCATTGTCGGCGAGGTTCCGACCGGCTTCTTTCAGGAAGAAGAACGCGGTCTTGTTGTTGACCGCATCCATGGCATCGAACTCGGCCTCGCTGATCTGCGTCATCGGCTTCTTCAGCACCTTGCCGACCGTGTTGATGGCGATATCGATGCGGCCCATGGCCTGCTTCGCGTCATCGAACAGTTGCTCCATCGCCGCAGCCGAGGTCAGGTCGGCCTGGAACAGATGTGCATTGGCGCCGGCTGCACGCACCGCTTCGGCGGTCGCTTCGGCCTCGGCACGCGCCGCCTCGCTGTTGTAGTGGATGGCCACGCCGCTGGCGCCTTGACTGGCGAAATCCCGGGCCAACAAGCCGCCCAGGTTCTTGCCGCCGCCGGCGATGAGGATGGTCTTGCCGTGGATGCGATGGTCGGTCATTGCGAACTCCTGTGGCTTGGGGGAATGCCAACAGAGCCTATCGACTTGGTTTTCCGGATAAAGCCGGTCATTCTGACTTCACTTGTCGGCCCATCCGGACAATCGCCATGGATCGTATCGAGCTGTACCGCGTCTTCGTGCGGGTAGTGGACTGCGCCGGCTTCACCCGCGCCGCCGACCAGCTCAAGCTTCCGCGCTCCACGGTGTCCGAGGCGGTACGCACGCTGGAGCAGCGGCTGGGCACGCGCCTGCTCCACCGCACCACCCGGCGGGTCACGCCAACCCAGGATGGGTTGCTGTTCCATGCCCGCTGCCAGCAGTTGATCGCCGATGCGGACGAGGCCGAGCAGCTGTTCCGGCAATCACCACAGGCCCTGAGTGGGCGGATCAAGGTGGATGTGCCCGGCCGCATCGGTCGCCTGGTCATCGCCCCGGCATTGCCCGGCTTCCTGCAGGCGTTTCCGCAGATCGACGTCGAACTGGGCATGACCGATCGCAGCATCGACCTGATCGAGGACGGTGTGGATTGCGCGTTGCGGGTAGGTCCGTTGCAGGACTCACGGCTGGTGGCACGCAGCATGGGCCAGTTGCCGCTGATCAACGTGGCCAGCCCTGCGTACGTGGAACGCCATGGCATGCCCATGCATCCTTCGCAGCTCGGCATGCATTGGGGCGTGCTGTATGCCTCCCCCGGCAACGGCCGGGTCGAGTCCTGGGAATGGCGCGAGAACGGCGTCCTGCGCAGCCAGCCCTTGGCGGGGCGGGTCACCGTCAACAGCGCCGAGGCCTATATCGCCTGCTGCATCGCCGGCCTGGGGATGATCCAGATTCCCGCCTACGACGTGCGTGCCGAGCTGGCGGCTGGCGGTCTGCTGGAAGTGATGCCCGGGCATCGTGCCGATCCCATGCCAATGCACCTGCTGTTCCCGCACCGTCGCCATCCTTCGCAACGGCTACGGGTGTTCGTGGACTGGTTGCAGAAGGTGTTGCTGGAAGTGGTTGGGTGATTGGATGGTTTGCCTGCTTGCCGGCACAGCAGGGGCTTACCCCTCCCCCACCCTCCCCTTCGCTATGCGAAAGGGAGGGAGTAAGCCCGCGCCCTTCTGGCAACAGGCGAAGGAGATGGCTGGGGAGAGGGAGCGCTTCGCAGAAACCCCAAATAAATCGTCAGTCCATGCCTAAAGTCACTACCGCTGCAAACACCTGCCCGCAAGAATCGAACAGTTCGCAGAACACCGCGAAGCCACCGTCATTTGTTGCCGTAGCGCCCGCCTTGCGGGCCTTGCCCCGTGGAGAGCAGCCTTGCAGAGACGTGACTTCCTAGCCCTGACCGGGCTTACCGCTGGCGGCCTGATGGTGCCGTCCTTCTTCGGCAAGGCCATCGCCGCCGAGCACCTGTTGACCGCACTCGATCCGGCCTTGAAGAAGCGCCTGGCCGATGACGCGCTCAATGCCGCGCGTGCCGCCGGCGCTACTTACTGCGATGTGCGCATCGGCCGCTACCTGCGCCAGTTCGTGATCACCCGCGAGGACAAGGTCCAGAACGTGGTGAACACCGAATCCACCGGCACCGGCATCCGCGTCATCGTCAACGGCGCCTGGGGTTTTGCCGCCACCAATGACCTGAGCCCTGCCGGCGTGGTCAAGGCCGCGCAGCAGGCCGCCGCCATCGCCAAGGCCAATGCCAAGGTGCAGACCGCGCCGGTGCAGTTCGCCAAGGCACCCGGTTACGGCGAGGTCAGCTGGCGTACGCCGATCAAGAAGAACGCGATGGAAGTGCCGATCAAGGACAAGGCCGATCTGCTGCTGGGCGTGAATGCCGCAGCCATCGGCGCCGGCGCCAGCTTCGTCAACTCCATGCTGTTCCTGGTCAACGAACAGAAGTACTTCGCTTCCACCGACGGCTCCTACATCGACCAGGACGTGCACCGCATCTGGGCACCGATGACGGTCACCGCCATCGACAAGGCCAGCGGCAAGTTCCGCACCCGCGCCGGCCTGTCCTCGCCGATGGGCCTGGGCTACGAATACCTGGATGGCGACGCCTCCGGCAAGACCGTGCTGCCCAATGGCGTCACCGTCTACGGCCAGTCCTATGACATGCGCGAAGACGCCATCGCCGCCGCCAAGCAGACCCAGGAAAAGCTCAAGGCACCGTCGGTCAAGCCGGGCAAGTACGACCTGGTCCTGGACCCGTCGCACACCTGGCTGACCATCCACGAAGCCGTCGGCCATCCGCTGGAACTGGACCGCGTGCTCGGCTACGAAGCCAACTACGCCGGCACCAGCTTCGCCACCCTGGACAAGCGCGAGCAGCGCTTCCAGTACGGCAGCGACAAGGTCAACATCTTTGCCGACAAGACCCAGCCGGGCTCGCTCGGCGCCGTTGCCTACGACGACGAAGGCGTGAAAACCAAGCGCTGGCCGCTGATCAGCGACGGCAAGCTGGTCGACTACCAGACCATCCGTGACCAGGCACATATCCTCGGCAAGACCGAATCCGATGGCTGCTGCTACGCCGACTCCTGGTCCAGCGTGCAGTTCCAGCGCATGGCCAATGTGTCGCTGGCGCCGGGCAAGACCCCGTTGTCGGTGGCCGACATGATCAAGAACGTCGAGAACGGCATCTACATCATCGGCGACGGTTCGTTCTCCATCGACCAGCAGCGTTACAACGCGCAGTTCGGTGGCCAGCTGTTCTATGAAATCAAGAACGGCCAGATCACCCGCATGCTCGAGGACGTGGCCTACCAGATCCGCACCCCGGAATTCTGGAACGCCTGCAGCGCCATCGCCGACGAACGCGACTACCGCCTGGGCGGTTCGTTCTTCGACGGCAAGGGCCAGCCAGGCCAGGTCTCGGCCGTGTCGCACGGCTCGTCCACCGCCCGTTTCGACGGCATCAACGTCATCAATACCGCGCGCAGCCTCGGCTGATCGTCAAGGAGCTTCTGAACCATGAGCATCTTCACCGAACAGGAAGCCAAGGCCATCCTGGACAAGGTCATCGCGCTGTCCAAGGCCGATGAATGCACCGCCACGCTGGCCGGCTCGGTCGACGGCAACATCCGTTTCGCGCTGAACAACGTCTCCACCAGCGGTATCGTCAGCAATGCCGAACTCGCCGTGCAGGTTGCCTTCGGCAAGCGCGTTGGCACTGCGTCGATCAACGAGTTCGACGACGCCTCGCTGGAGCGTGTGGTCCGCCGCGCCGAGGACCTGGCCAAGCTGGCACCGGAGAACCCGGAGTTCATGCCGGCCATCGGCAAGCAGCAATACCGTTCGAGCCCCACCTTCAGCGAATCGACCGCGGCGATCACCCCGGAATTCCGCGCCCAGGTGGCCGCTGACTCCATCACCCCCTGCCGCGGCCATGGCCTGATCGCTGCCGGCTTCCTGGAAGACGGCAACGGTTTTGTCGCCATCGCCAACAGCAATGGCAACTTCGGCTACCAGAAGACCACCAACTTCAACTACACCTGCACCGTGCGTACCGAAGACGGCCGCGGCTCGGGCTGGGTTGGCCGCAACCTCGCCAACGCTGCCGATTTCAAGGCCGACCAGGACATCGAGATCGCCAAGCGCAAGGCCACCGAATCGGCTGAAGCCAAGGCACTGGAGCCGGGCAAGTACACGGTGATCCTGGAGCCGGCGGCCGCTGCTGGCCTGATCAGCTTCATGATGAATTTCTTCAGTGCACGTTCGGCCGATGAAGGCCGCAGCTTCCTGTCCAAGAAGGGCGGCGGCAACAAACTGGGCGAGCAGGTCTACGACAGCAAGGTCAATCTGTTCGCAGATCCCTGGCATCCGGACGCAGCGGTGCTGCCGTGGGATGGCGAAGGCATGCCGCGCGAGCGCATCGCCATCATCGAGGACGGCAAGGTCGCCAACCTTGATTACTCGCGTTACTGGGCACAGAAGCAGGGCAAAACGGCCAAGGCCAGCGCCGGCAACCTGCTGATGAGCGGCGGCACCAAGTCGATCGCCGAACTGGTGCGTGGTACCGAGAAGGGCATCCTGGTCACCCGCACCTGGTACATCCGCATGGTCGACCCGCAGACCGTGCTGCTGACCGGCCTGACCCGCGACGGCACCTTCTACATCGAGAACGGCCAGATCAAGCACCCGGTGAAGAATTTCCGCTTCAACGAGTCGCCGGTGATCATGCTCAACAACATCGACGAGCTGGGCAAGCCGGTGCGCGTGGCCGGTGACGAGTCCAGCTTCGTGATGATGATCCCGCCGATGAAGCTGCGTGACTTCACGTTTACCTCGTTGTCGGATGCGGTGTAACTGATTTCCCTTCTCCCGCCGGGAGAAGGTGCCCGAAGGGCGGATGAGGGTTGGGCCTGAAGCGCTTACCCTCACCCCAACCCCTCTCCCGAAGGGAGAGGGGCTTAAACCGAGTCCTCTGCTTTTGTCCCCACCCCGTCTGACGCGAGCGCAATTCCTTCACCTGCTGCTGGGCGGCGCGGTGAGCGCCGCCTTGCCGGGCATCGCAAGCGCGCAGGCCAGCCGCTACGACTTCTGGTTCACCCGCCTGCGCTACGACTCCGGCGACTGGGACGTGGACGCGCGCATGCCGTCCAACCTGATCACCTCGCTGGTCGATTACACCACCTTGCGCGTAGACCCCAAGGAACACGTCATCGCGCTGTCTGACCCGAAGATGCTGGCCGCACCCTTCTGCTATCTCTCAGGGCACAAGCTGGTCGAGTTCAATCCGGAAGAGCGCCGCAACTTCGAACGCTATGTGCGCAACGGCGGCTTCGTCTTCGTCGATGACTGCAACCACGACATCGACGGCCTGTTCGCCACCTCCTTCGAAGCACAGATGCGCAGCATCTTCGGCGCCAACGCAATGAAGAAACTGCCCAATACCCACGCCATCTACAACAGCTTCTTCAAGTTCCCCGAAGGCCCCCCGGCCACCGGTTTCGAGCTGAACGGCTGGGGTGATGACCTGGTTCACGACTACCTCAAGGGCATCGAGATCGATGGCCGGCTGGGCGTGCTCTACAGCAACAAGGACTACGGTTGCGAATGGGACTACGACTGGCGCAACAAACGCTTCCTGGCCGAAGACAACACCAAATTCGGCGTGAACATCGTGATGTACGCATTGACGCATTGACCCCACAGGTGACCGCATGACTGCCCCCGATCCCAGCCACGATGTCGATTCCCTGCTGCCGCGCTTGAACGAGCTGCGCAGCGCGCTCGCACAGGCCGTGGTCGGCCAGCACGAGGTCGTCGAACAACTGTTGATCGGCCTGCTGGCCGGCGGCCACTGCCTGCTCGAAGGCGCGCCCGGCCTGGGCAAGACGCTGCTGGTACGCTCACTCGGCCAAGCCTTGGAATTGCAGTTTCGACGTGTGCAGTTCACCCCCGACCTGATGCCCAGCGACATCCTCGGCACCGAACTGCTGGAAGAAGACCATGGCACTGGCAAGCGCGCGTTCCGCTTCCAGCAAGGCCCGATCTTCACCAACCTGCTGTTGGCTGACGAACTCAACCGCACACCGCCCAAGACCCAGGCTGCGTTGCTGGAGGCGATGCAGGAACGCACCGTCAGCTACGCCGGCACCACCTACGCCCTGCCCTCGCCGTTCTTCGTGCTGGCCACGCAGAACCCGATCGAGCAGGCCGGCACCTATCCGCTGCCGGAGGCACAGCTGGATCGTTTCCTGCTGCATGTCCGCGTTGACTACCCGAGCGAAACCGAAGAGCGCGACATCCTCGCCCAGACCACCGGCAGCCGCAGCGGCGTCGTTCCCAAGGTGATGGACGCCGAAGCGGTCGAGGCCCTGCAGGCAGCAGTACGTGAAGTCCACATCAGCCCCGACCTGCTCAGCTGGATCACCCGCCTGGTCCGTGCCAGCCGGCCCGGCGCCAGCGCGCCTGCCGAAGTGAACAACTGGATCAAATGGGGTGCCGGCCCGCGCGCCGGTCAATCACTGGTACTGGCGGCGAAGGCACGCGCCCTGCTGCAAGGTCGCTTCGCCGCCACCCGCGAGGATGTGCAGGCATTGGCCGCGCCAGTGATGCGTCATCGCCTGCTGCTGTCGTTCGCTGCCGAGGCCGAGCACAAGAGTACCGATGACGTGATCGCCGCCCTGCTGCGCGCGGTGCCGTTCCCGGCTTGATCGACAAGACGTTCTGCACATGGCTGCCCCCACGCCACCGCTGATTCCCGCCGACGTGCGCAGTCGCCTGCGCAGCCTGCGGCTGTGGCCGCAGCGGGCCAGCGGCAGCCGTGGCATCGGCGCGCATGCCAGCCGCAGCCGTGGTGCCGGTTTGGAATTCGCGCAATACCGCGCCTACGAGCCGGGCGATGAGCTGCGCCAGATCGACTGGAAGCTTTATGCGCGCTCGGACCGCTTCTTCGTGCGCGAATCCGAACGCGAAAGTCCGATCACCGTCTGGCTGTTGCTCGATGCCAGCGCCTCGATGGCACAGGCCGATCAGGCACGGCCCGACTGGCAGCGCCTGGACGCGGCCAAGGCATTGGTCGCCTGCCTTGCCGAGCTGGCGATGCAGCAGGGTGATGCCTTCGGCCTGATCACACTTGGCGGTGATGGCGTGCAGTTGCTGCCGGCCGGCAACGGCCTGCGCCAGCGTGATCGGCTGCACCTGCAGCTGCATGGGTTGAAGGCTGCAGGGCAATGGCCGCCACAGCAGAAGTTGTCTCCCTTGTGGGAACGCATCGCCAGCAATGACCTGGTGGTGATGATCAGCGATGGCTTTGATGCCGCAGGTGTTGAACTGGCCGAGCGCCTGGCCAAGGCCGGTCGCGATGTCGTGCACCTGCAGCTGCTGACGGTGGAAGAGCGCGATTTTCCGTTCCGCGATGGCCATCGCTTTCGTGACCCGGAAACCGGCGATGAGCTGCTGAGCGATGGCGCAACGGTGCGCGCCGAATACCTCGCCCGTTTCAAGGAAGCACAGCGCGTGCTGGACGCACGGCTGCAGGCCGCCGGCATCCGCCATGACACCGCCTATCTCGATGAAGCCATCGACGCACCCTTGCAGCGCCTGTTCGGACGCCGTGCCGGGAGCGGCGCATGAACCTGCTGTGGTTGTTCCCAGCCGGCTTCCTTGCATTGGCAGCACTGTTGCTGCCGCTGCTGATCCACCTCGCCCGCCGCAGCGAGCAACGCATCATCGATTTCGCCGCGCTGCGCTGGCTATCAGCCAGGCCGCGTCCGCGCCGCCGCATCCGCTTCGACGAATGGCCGCTGCTGGTGCTGCGCTTGCTGCTGCTCGCCTTGCTTGCCGTCCTGTTGGCACGGCCAGCATTGACCGGGGTGCCTGATACCCAGCCGCGCGTCGCGGTGTTACCCGGTGTTGATCTTGCCGCCGCCCAACGCGCCGTGGGTAATGCCGATGCACAGTGGCTATGGTTGGCGTCGGGCTTCCCGAAAATCGACAAGACCGCAGCGCCGCAAGGTCCACAGCCAGTATCCAGCCTGTTGCGTGAGCTGGACGCATCGCTACCTGCCGATGCCACGCTCACCGTGGTTGTCCCGTCGGTAGTCGATGGGCTGGACCCACAACGGCCACAGCTTTCGCGTGTAGTGCGCTGGCAGGTACTTGAGCAGAGCGCAGTTGCCAACAAACCAGCCGTCATTGCCGCGCCGGAACTGCGGATCCGCCACGACGAAGTTGGCAGGCAAGGCTTGCGCTATCTCAATGCGGTCGCCAGCGCGTGGCGTGGACCAAAGCCAGAGACGGCAAACGACACCGTCGCATTCGGAAATGACGACAAGCTGCGCGTCTGGTTGTCGTCCAAGCCATTACCCGCCGATACCGGCACATGGCTGCAGCGCGGCGGCCGCCTGCTGGTGGATGCACGCACACCGGTACCCGCCGACGCACAACGCACACCACTATGGCGTGATGCCAACGGTGTGCTGGTAATCGAACAGATTGGCACGGCGCAAGGCCAGTGGCTGCGTTTCGCAACACCATTGCAGCCGGCAAGCTTGCCGACGCTGCTTGACGCGAATTTCCCGAACGACCTGCGCGGTGTGCTGCAGACTGCGCCGACGCCACGGCGCGCGCTCGCAGCAACGATGCAACCGGAGACCGGCGCTGCCCCCTACCCGCAGCCCGCAACCGAACTGAACCATTGGCTGCTGTTGGCGATTGCCCTGCTGTTCCTGCTTGAGCGCTGGCTGGCCAGCGCACCGCGTCGCCGGGGCCAGGCATGAGCGCGCCCTCTCTTCTGCGCGCTGCACGGCGACGCACGCTGCTGATTGCCTTGTCCGCCGGCCTGCCGCTGGCACTGGCTGTCGGCGTGCTGGCAATGCGCATGTTCGGCTTCGACGCCGGTTACATCACCACCACGGCGGCCTTGCTGGTTGCTGTTGGCGTCGCGGTTTGGCGTGCACGCCGCCTGGATCCGCGCTGGCTGGTCGCGCGTCTGAACGATCACCCGCGTTTCGAGGACAGTGCTGACCTGCTGTTCGCCACCGCCCCCACGCTCAACCCGCTGCAGCAACGCCAGCGCCGCCATGTCGAACAGCGCCTGCAAAGCAATCCACCGGACCTGCGTCCTGCCTGGCCCTGGCGGCGACTGTTGTTGTGCCTGTTGGCTGCCGCTCTGATCGCGGGTGCTGCGCTGCTGTGGCCGCGCGCTACAGCCACCGCTCCTGTTGTCGCTGGTGGAAGCGCCACCGAAACTGCCGCGACGGACAGCACACCTGCATTGCGCGGCAGCTGGCTGCAGATCACGCCCCCGGCCTACAGCGGCCAGGCAGCAACGGCCGGCGACAAGCTCGATGCACGCGCCCTGCAAGGCAGCCGTCTGCAATGGCGCCTACAGTTCGCACCACAGCCGCAGCAAGTGTGGCTGCAGTTCCACGACGGCCGCCGGGTAACATTGCAGCGCGATGGCGATTACTGGCGCGCTAGCGAGGTGCTGCAGCGTGCAGGCCTGTACCGCATCCAGACCGAACCGGCGATGGCAGCTGCTGGACGCGCCTATCGTCTTGATGTGGTGATCGATCGTCCGCCGCAGGTCAAGGTCATCGAACCCGCACAGACCCTCAATCAAGCCGCACCGCGTCAGCGCACATGGCAACTGCGTTTCGAGGCCACCGATGATTTCGGCGTGAACAACACTGCGACGCTGGATATCACCACTGCAAAAGGCAGCGGCGAGAACATCACGTTCCAACAGCGCCAGCTCACCTTGACCGGCAGTGGCCCGGCTACGGCACGACGCTTCGCCTACAGCGCCGACCTGGCCGCGTTGGGCCTGGACCCTGGCGACGAATTGGTCGCCCGCCTGAGCGTGCGCGACAACCGCAGTCCGCAGCCACAGGAAGCGCGCAGCGCCAGCCTGATCCTGCGCCTGCCCAGCGAACAACAGGTGCAGGCCAGCGATCTGGAAGGCGCGATCAAGAAGGTGATGCCGGCCTATTTCCGCAGCCAGCGGCAGATCATCATCGACGCCGAAGCGCTGCTCAAGCAACGCGGCAGCCTTGATGCCGATACCTTCATCAAGCGCTCCGATGCGATCGGCGTGGACCAGCGCATCCTGCGCCTGCGCTATGGTCAGTTCCTCGGCGAAGAAGCCGAAGGTGGTGCGAAGGCTCCACCGACCGGTGATCTGCCCACAGGCAATGCCGCAAGCAGCGAAGGGCATGCGGATCACGCCAATCATGCCGAAGATGATGGACACGGCCACGACCACGGCGGCACAGCTGAAAGCACACCGGTGTTCGGCAGCGCCACCGACGTGCTGTCCGAGTACGGACATACCCACGACCACGCCGAAGCCGCCACCCTGCTCGATCCGCAGACCCGCGCCATCCTCAAGTCCGCGCTCGACCAGATGTGGCAGTCCGAGGGCCACCTGCGCCAGGGCCATCCGGACCAGGCGCTGCCTTACGCTTACAAGGCACTGGCCTTCATCAAGCAGGTACAGCAGGCCGAGCGCATCTATCTGGCCCGCGTGGGCAGCGAGCTGCCGCCTATCGACATGGCGCGCCGCATGACCGGCAAGCGCGATGGGCTTGGCAATCGCAGCGTGCAACTGGCAGCGCGTCCTGCGGGAGATGCTGTCGTTGCGAGCGCATGGCATGCATTGGCATCCAGCGACGAGAGTGTCGATCTTGATGCCTTGTCGCGCTGGCTGGATGCAAACCCCAATGCCGTACCGGATGCACTGGACGTCGTTGCCGCGATAGACGCGCTTCGCCAGCAGCCCGATTGCCGCACATGTCGCAACGAACTGCGTGCGCAACTGTGGCCGGCACTGCGACGCGCTGAAGGACCTCCCGCGCGCCGCGCTGCCGCGGACGCCAGCGGCCGCCGCTACCTTGAAGCACTTTCGGCACCGCAGGAGCCAGCACGATGATGGCTTGGCTCCCGCTTGCGTTGATTGCACTGGCCGTGGTGTTGGGCAGTCTGCGCTTCGCGCTATCGCCACGACCTTCCGCACCGCGTCTTGCCGCGCTGCTGTTGCTGCAGCTTGCAGCCGGGGTGTTGCTCTATTTCACATTGCAGCCACCATCGCGCCCCGGACACGCTGGAACGCTGGTTGTAGCCACGGCAGGGGCTGGTGCCGCTGACCTGGCTGCCGTGCCCGCGGCGGCCTATGTGCGCCTGCCCGAAGCGACGACCTTGCTGTCAGCAGCAGCGGCGCCGGATCTTGCAACCGCATTGCGCCAGCATCCGGGCACGCGCGAGCTGGTGATCGTCGGCCAAGGCCTGCCTGCACGTGATCGTGATATCGCGCTGCCGCCGCTGCGTTTCCTGCCCGGCCCTGCACCACGGGGGCTGGTGGAGTTGCAGGCGCCGCCGTTGCTCGCGCCGGGTGCGGCCTTTACCGTGCACAGCCGCGTGCAGGGCCTGTCTGATGCCCGCGTCGAACTGCTGGACCCTGCCGCTCATCGTGTCGATATCAGTGCTGTTGACGCAGCAGGCCGTGCGGACTTGCGTGCCAGCGCCCGCGAGCCCGGCGACGTGGTCTTTACGCTGCGCGTGTTGGATGCCGGCGGCAAGATAGTGGACCAACTTCCGGTACCCGTGCGTGTACGCGCAAGCACTGCGCCAAGCATCCGCGTGCTCGCCGGTGCACCTGGTCCTGAACTGAAGTACCTGCAACGTTGGGGCAGCGATATCGGCGCAAAGCTGCAGACCAGCATGTTGATCGGTGGCGGCTTGCAGATGGGCGATGCGCCGGCCTCTCTCGATGCTGCCAGTCTCGCCCGCCTGGACCTGCTGCTGCTTGATGAGCGCCGGCTTGCGGGCCTGTCATCCGCGCAGCGTGCGGCGATCACCGAGGCGATACGCGGCGGACTGGGTGTACTGGTGCGTACCAGCGGTGCACTCGACGGCAGCGCTCGCCGCGCGTTGCGCGAATGGGGCCTGGAGACACGCGGCGGTGACCAGACCAAGCCGGTCGCACTACGCAACATCACCGATGCCGAACAGAACAGGACCACGCTCGCGGTCGAGCGCTTCAATCTGGAATTCAGCAGCGCTGATGTGGTGCCCTTGCTGCGCGCCGCGGACGGCAGCGCGATAGGTGGCTGGCGCGCACTTGGCCTGGGCAGGGTTGGCGTGCTGCCGATCACTGACAGCTATGCGCTGGTGCTCTCGGGCCATGCCGACGCACACGCCGAACTGTGGAACGCCGCCTTGGCGAGCACAGCCCGATCGCTTGCGGATTCGCCCACGCTGCCACTGCCCGCCTGGGCTTGGAGTGGCGAACGCATCAGCCTCTGCGGACTGACCGCTCCGGCGCAAATGGTCGCCGAGGACGGGAGTCGTACCGAACTACTGCCCGATCCTTCCGCTGGCAACTGTGTTGCGGCGTGGCCACAGATGGCCGGATGGCACCGCGTTGAAGCAGGCGAACAGCAACAGAGCTTGCTGCTGCTGGATCCGGAGAAAGCAGTCGCATTGCATGCACAACAGATGCGCGATGCGACGTTTGCATTGAGCGACAGTGCAGTACGTGCAACCCCACTGCCGATCCCGGGGCCGCGTTGGCCCTGGTTGCTGGGGTTCGTGCTGATCGCCTCCTTGCTTTGGTGGCTGGAGCGCAGGCGAACAGGTGGAGCGGCAGCGCAAGACTGAAGTGAGTGATGGCTCGGAAAGAGCAACATCAACAACGCCCCCTTCCGCCCTTCGGGCACCTTCCCCCGCATGCATGGGAAGGCAAGTCAGCACATAACGTTTCGGAGCCCATGATCAGCCCCCTCCCTTTGCCGCAGGCAAGGGGGTGAAGAAGGCCTGCTTGCGCGCCACTGGCGCGCGGCCTGATGAACGACCGAAGGCTACGCCTTCGGGCCGGACGGGTTGGGGAGGCGTGCCTTTCGCTTTGGATTGCGGTCGCACCCACATGCAACCCATCCAACAACTCCTTGAACCCCATCACTGATTGATCTTCCCCTTCACCCGCGAGCGGGCCCGCTGCGGTAGAACCACAACCGCAGGGGGTTCCAAGCTTTGGGGGTCCTACCGATGATGCACCGTCATACCGCCGTGCTGCTGTCTGCCGTGATCAACAGTGCCGTAGTTGTTCCCGCACTTGCCCAAACCACGATCAAGGCACCTGTTGCCAACAACGAACAGGTGCTGGACATGCAGTTGAAGATGGAAGAAGCACGCATGCTGCCCTTGCGGGCGATGTATGTGCGCTACTTCCAGCAAGCCTATCGACGCTACCCCAGCATCCCGCGCGGCACGCTGGAGTCGTTGGCATTTGTGCAGAGCCGCTGGTCGCCGCTGCAACCCGATGCACCCGATCAGGATGAAGCGCATCTGCGCATGCCACCCGCGTGGGGCGTGATGGGTTTGTATGCCGGTGGCGGCTTCGAGGACCAGGTTGGCGAAGCGGCCAAGCTGCTTGGCGTATCCGCAGCTGCCGTGCGCAGCGACGCGGCCACCAATATCCTCGCCGCCGCTGCCTTGCTTGATGCGCAGATCCGCCAGGATCATCCCGGTGCCGGCACTGGCAGCACGCCGACAGCTGAAGCGATCCGCCCTGCGCTGATGCGTTACGCCGGCTACGCACCTCGCGGCAGCGGCCTGGCTGCACGCAGCGCAGTCGACGACTATGCGCGCACCAGCTTTGCCTACGATGTGCTGCTGGCGCAGGACCGCGGCGTCAATGATCGCGGCATCGTCGTACCCGAGCGCGCCATCGCCTGGGAGCTGGCCTTCGACGCGCCGCAGCTGGTGACATTGCGCGCGCCGATGGTGCGCCTGGATGTGAGCAGGGATCGCATCGAGACCGACGCGTTCCGTATCGACCCGATCAGCGAAACCCTGCAGGCAGGCAGCACTGCGGCCGGAGACACCGCCGCCAACCCCGCGCTGGATGCCAGCATCCAGAGCACCGACTATGGCCCCGCGATCTGGAGCGCCGCCTCGACCTCCAACTACGCGGCATCGCGTTCGGCAACGATCAGTGCAGTGACCATCCACACCACGCAGGGCAGCTACGCCGGCACCATCTCCTGGTTCAAGAATGCTTCCGCGCAGGTCAGCGCGCACTATGTCATCCGCTCCTCCGACGGACAGGTTACGCAGATGGTGCGCAATGCCGATACCGCCTGGCACGTCGGCAGCCAGAACAGCTACACCTTGGGCATCGAGCACGAGGGCTACGTCGACAACAGCTCCTGGTACACCAATGCCATGTATGACGCTTCGGCAGCACTGGTTCGCAACTTCTGCGCCACGTATAGCGCGATCAGTTGCGCCAGTGCGTATAGCGGGGCATCCAGCAGCGGCATCAACGTGTTGGCTGCCAGCGTCAAGATCAAGGGCCACCAGCATTACAGCGGGCAGACGCATACCGACCCGGGCATCAACTGGAACTGGTCCAAGTACTACGCGCTGCTGAATCCGGGCAGCGGTGGTGGCACCGGCACGGTCACGTACCTGGATCGCTTCGAGAGCAGCGTCGGCCATTTCGATACCAGCCCCAGCTATTCGGGTAGCACTACCGGCATCAGCACGGCATCCACCGCCACAAGGGATTGCACCACGCAGAAGAACGGGAGCTGTTCGTTGCGGCTGCTGCTGAAGGACAACACCGCGAGCGCTGCCGACTGGGCGGTGCGTCTGCTGTCGGGAAGTGGTGCGCCTGCAAGCAATACCGCGCTGACCCGCGCCAATGGTGTCGTCGGGTTCTGGGTATGGAGTGGCGGTACCGGAACCACGGTTGGCATCGGTATCGACGACAGTGATGGCACCGAGCGCTCAAGCAGCAAGGCCATCGCTGCCAATACCTGGACCTATGTATCGTGGTCATTGAACGACGCGGCGCAGTGGAATGCGTGGGTGAATGGCAATGGGGCGATCACCGGCAGCAATGTCACGCTGGATGCGATCTGGCTGTATCACGCCAACACTGCGTATGACCTCAATGTGTATATCGATGATGTGCAGATAGCGAACTGATCTGCCTGGAGCCGGCGGCCCTACCTGTAGAGCGCAGCCATCCTGGGCTGTGGCTTTCCTTGCAAAGCCCCTGCCGAGCATGGCTCGGCACTACAGGTGCCGGCGGCCTTTGGCTTCTGCTTTGGCTTTGGCTTCGGCTTTGGCTTCTGCTTTGGCTTCGGCTTCGGCTTCGGCTTTGGCTTTGGCTTTGGCTTTGGCTTTAGCCCTTCTCCCGCTTGCGGGAGAAGGGTTGGGATGAGGGGGAGGCTGTTGATCTTGCTGGTAAAGCCCCTGCCGAGCATGGCTCGGCACTACAGTCCCCCGTTTATTTGCGGGCGGTGAAGATGGGCGTGAGGTAATCGGTGCTGCCCTCGATCCGCTCCAGCGTTGGGTAACGCAGGCCACCGTGGTAATCGATGCTCAGCGTGCGGTAGACATCCACTTCCTTCACCAGCAGGCGCACCGGTTGCTTGCTGTCCTTGGCAGCACGCACGGCTTCCTCCAGCTCGTCGGCGCTGTACTGCAGGTCGTTCACTGCCAGCACCTGCATGCCGGTGCCGACGCCGGCGTTGAACGCCGCACTGTCCCAGCGTACTTCGTTGACGTAACCGGCCGGGCTCAAGGAAACACCAAGCGAATAGATGAAGTTGGCACCACGGCCCTTCATCGTCGCCTTGAAGTAGGCGCTGGGCTTGTCCTTGTAGACCAGCTTCCAGCCAGCCGCTTCGATACCGCCAACCAGGCCGGTCCTGCGTTCGAGACGATCACGCAGAAATTGCGACCAGTCACCGGTCGGCTGCACCTGCTCCAGGGTCGCGGCGACGTCGTCGTAGGTATAGGTATCCGGGCGCTCCCACTGGCCATCATTCTGGCCAAAGAAGGCCTTGGCGAAATCATCCAGGCTGCGCTTGCCACCACTGAGCGTGCGCAGGCGCACGTCGGCTTCAAGCCACAGCATCTGCCCGCCCTGGTAGTAGTCCTCGCTCATCTGGTAGCCGCGGTACGGCTTGGGTTTGCGACGGGCGATCACCGGGTCGTTGGTGGTGTCGCCCAACGAACGCCACTCCAGGCCGGGGCGGTTGTCTGCATACGTTGCAGCAACCATCGCCAGCGCATCACGCGAGGCGTCCAAAGGTCGGATACCAGCGCGCGCGGTCAACACATTGCCCCAGTACTGGGTCTGCCCTTCGTAGACCCACAGCAGGCTGCCCTGCATCGGCACGTTGTAGTTCAGCGTGGCCAGGTCGGCCGGGCGACGGTACTTGCCATCCCAGGAGTGGGTGTACTCATGGCCGAGCAGATCACTGCTACCGACCTTGGCATCCCAACCGCTGAAGTAATCGCGGTCTTCGCTGTTCTCGCTGGAACGCTGGTGTTCCAGGCCGATGCCGCCAAGCTGGTTGGTCACCGCGAACAGGAAGTCGTAATGGTCGTAGTGCTCGGCACCGAACAGCTTGCGTGCCTGGGTCACCAGCGCGCGGTGCTGCTCGATGTGCTCGGGCTTGGCTTCCAGATCCTTTGCCCGGTCGGCAAACACGTTCAAGCGCACCGGGCGCGTACCGGCCGGGGCCAGATCGAACATGCGATGGTAACGCCCAGCGAACACCGGCGAATCCACCAGGATTTCCAGATTGGTCGGTGCATAGTTGACGGTGTCGCCGTTGCGGCTGGCCACGGTCAGGGCGCTGGCTGCATCCCAGCCCTGCGGGTAACGCGCACTGGCCTGGTAAGTGATGGCATGTGCGGCGTGACCGGCCGGGTACAGCAGCATCGCGTTCCACTGCAGGTTGAGCATGTTCGGCGTCATCACCGTGCGGCCCTGTGCCGAATCGGTGGGGCTGAGGAACTGGAAATCCATGCGCAGCTCATTGACGCCTTCGGGCACCTGCACGTTGAAGGTGTAGACATCGAGCGGGTCGCGCACCCATTCCAGACGCTGGCCGTTGGCGTTGATCACCAGCCCGGCCAGCTTTTCGATCTGGCCGCTGGGCGAATGGCTGCCCGGCAACCAGGCCGGGTAATGGAAGCGCTGCAGGCCCGGCTGCACCGGTACGGTCTGCCGCACCTTGAACACGCGCTGGCCCAGGTCGGTGGCGTCCACTTCGAGGCGGATGGTGCCCGGATACGCGGCCTCGCTGATCTTCACCCCGCGTGCGTCCACGTCAGCCACCGCCGGCGCCGCGTTGGCCAAACCCATGGCGGCCATCAGGGCCAACCCCAGTACTGCAGGACGGAACACATGCATCACCAACCTCTCGTATGTCTGAGAAGACCATGATGCGACAAGCCCGACCGGCATGACACGGGCCGATGGTCATCTGCAGATCATCGGTAGTGCCGAGCCATGCTCGGCAGGGGCCTCATGCACCAACCAATGATCACCAGATTGCCCGGTTTTTTAGGAGCGGCGTAAACCGCGAAGCCACGAATGCCTGCAAGCTGGGCATTCGTGGCTATTGCTATTCGGCCGGGTTGGATCTGGCTGTCTGCTGCTCCGGTGGGAGCAGTGGCTTCGCGGCTTACGCCGCTCCTACAGAACAGCCGTCAGGTTCTTACAAAAATCTCCACGCGACGATTCAACTGCCTGCCGCCCGGGTTGTCCTTGCCGCCTACCTCATTGGGCGCAACTGGCTGTGATTCACCATAGCCATGTGCTGCCGCGTCGGTGGCACTGCCACGCTGGCGCAATGCCGCAAGCACGGCCTGGGCGCGGCGCTCGGACAGGTCCTGGTTGTAGTCGTCACTGCCCTTGGCATCGGTGTGACCACGGATTTCCATCGCGCTGGACGGCACTTTACCCAGCGCCGTCGCCAGTACATCCAACACTTTGCCGGCATCAGGACGGATGATGTCCTTGTCGAAATCGAACAACACCTTGTCGTTGAGGGTGATCACGTAGCCGCACGGCGCACCGGACGGCTTGAACTTGTCCAGCAGCGGGAACTTCCCGGCGGGCGGCAACGGCGGCAGTGGCGCCATCTTCACTTCGCGCGGCACCGCACCGATGGTGCCGGTACCGTCGCCGCGATTTTCGACGATACCCTCAGGGCCGCCGATCCACTTGCCAGAACCGTCGGCGTTGATCTCGATGTTGCCATCGCTGCCCACCCAGCTGCCTGAGCCATCACCGTGGTTCTCGATGCTGCCGAAGCCACCTACCCAGCTGCCGGCACCCTTGCCATCCAGCTCGATATTGCCGTGCGCGCCCACATAGGTGCCTGAGCCATCGGCATTCACCTCGAAGGTACCGGCCTCGTTGACCACACTGCCGCTGCCATCGGGCTTCACTTCCACCACACCGTCGCCGGTTACCGCCTGGCCGCTGCCATCGGCACCGATGTTGAACACGCCGTGCCCGCCGACGCGCTCCAGGTTGCCTTGTGCGTCGACATTGGTGAAGCCGCTTTCATTGACCAGTCCACCATCGGTGGCGCAGTTGGCCGGGCGCACGCTGATGCCGGCGACCGGATCGATCAATGATTGCATCGACAGCTCCAGACGCTTCTGTGCCGGGCCGCTGCCGATGATGCTGGGCACCATGATGGTCGGTATCACCGGAAACTCGATGCTGCCTGCGGTCAGCACTTCCGCGTTGGAGGCCGTTGGCGCAGCGGTCGCTGCAGGTGCAGCTTCCGGCGTTGCAGCAACAGGTTGATCGGCAGGCGCATCGCGCCCGCAGGCGGCGACAAGAACGCTGAGACAAGCCAGTGACAGGACAGCAACACGCATGCAGCAACTCCGTTTGTGCGAAGCGCTCATTCTTGCCAATGCGCCGTTCAATTTCCGTGACCACCGCTTGGCGGTCGGTGCCTCGATCAGGATTCATCCAGCGCAGCGAAGGACGCCGCCAGGTGATCAATGAACAAACGCACCGACGGCAACAAACCGCGACGAGAGGGAAACACCGCGTGGATGATTTCCTTCGGCGGCGCCCAGTCCGGGGCCACGTTGACCAATTGCCCTGCATCCAGCGCATCGCGCACGATCATCGTTGGCAACTGTGCAACGCCGACGCCCGCCAGTGCCGCGGCACGCAACGCCATCATGCCGCGGGTGATCAAACGCGGATGATGCGGCACTTCGGCCATCGCGCCATCAGGGCCGATCAGACGCCAGACGTGTTCGCCCTGCGGCACACCAAGCGCGACGCTGGGCAGCAGGTGCAGATCCGCGGGGCCGTGCGAATGCCCGTGCGTTTCGAGCAACGACGGCGCGGCTACCAGGCACTGGGTACGTTCGCCCAAGACCTTCAGCACCAGTTCGCTGTCCTCCAACGGCGGCGGGCGCACGCGGATGGCCACATCCACGCCTTCGGCGATGACATCGACGCGGCGGTTGGTGGCATCCAGGTGCACTTCCACATCCGGGCAGTGCGCCATGAACTCGGCCACCATCGCCGCCACCCGGAAATCCAGCAGCATGGTCGGGCAGCTGACCCGCACCACACCGCGCGGCTGCGAACGGGTCAACTCGATGGATTCGGCCGCGGCTTCGGCCTCCACCAGCATCGCCCGGCAATGCGCATGGAAGGTCTGGCCGACCTCGGTGACCGAGAAGTGGCGGGTGGAACGCTGGATCAGGCGCACGCCCAGCCGTTCCTCCAGCAGGGCGATACGCCGGCTCAGCTTGGACTTGGGCTCGCCCAGCGCGCGGCCGGCCGGGGCAAAGCCGCCGTGCTCGACCACCTTGGCAAAGTAGTACAGGTCGTTCAGGTCGAGCATTGCGGCTCCAGTGTTCACCAAATAGGACTATCAGACCATTATTTGCCGTCTACCGGCGTGATCGTCCCAAATCTAATCTTTGCTCCAACGCCGGCGCACCCCGCGCCGCCCAAGGAGCAGACAGATGAAGAAGATCAGTGGCCTGTACAGCGCGCCCCGCCCGCACTGGGTCGGTGATGGCTTCCCGGTCCGTTCGTTGTTTTCGTACAACACCCACGGCCGCCAGCTCAGCCCCTTCCTGCTGCTGGACCATGCAGGCCCGGCCGAGTTCGAGCCCGCGCCGACCCCGCGCGGCGTCGGCCAGCATCCGCACCGTGGTTTCGAGACCGTCACCATCGTCTATGACGGTGAAGTGGCGCACCGCGACTCCACCGGCGCCGGTGGCGAGATCGGCCCGGGTGACGTGCAGTGGATGACCGCTGCCTCGGGCATCCTGCACGAGGAATTCCACTCCGAAGCCTTCACCCAGCGCGGTGGCAAGCTGGAGATGGTGCAGCTGTGGGTCAACCTGCCTGCCAAGGACAAGATGGCCGCACCGGGCTACCAGAACATCAGCAACGCCGATATCCCGGTGGTACCACTGGCCGATGGTGCCGGCACGGTGCGGGTGATCGCCGGTGAGTTCGGCGGCCAGCGCGGCCCGGCCCGCACGCATACGCCGATGGACGTGTGGGACATGCGCCTGTCGCGTGACCAGCACACCACCCTGCAGTTCGCGCAGGGCCACACCGTGGCGATGGTGATCCTGCACGGCACCGTGCTGCTCAACGGCAGCCAGGTTGCCCGCGAAGGCCAGCTGGTGCTGTTCGACCGCCAGGCCGGCGAAGTGCAGTTGGAAGCCAACGCCGACGCCACCGTGCTGGTGCTGGCCGGTGAACCGATCGATGAGCCCATCGCCGGCTACGGCCCGTTCGTGATGAACACCCAGGAAGAAATCCGTCAGGCGATGGATGACTTCAACTCCGGCCGCTTCGGCCAGATCGCAGCGTGATGCTCAAGCCCCTCTCCCCATGGGAGAGGGGTTGGGGTGAGGGCGAACGAAGTCAGTACCAAGCAAACAACAGCGTAGTCCCCGATGACAGGGCCCATCCCGGTCATCTCTTCCCCGCACCGCTGCTCTGCGCACGCTGCGATGTCATCCAGATCCAAGAGAGTCTCGCCATGTATACCTTCCCTCAAGTAGCCAACTTCAACGGCGCAAAACCCGTCATCGACCCGAACAACGTCGCGATGCTGTTGATCGACCACCAGAGCGGCCTGTTCCAGACCGTGCACGATATGCCGTTCACCACGCTGCGGCGCTTGGCCTCGACGCTGGCCAAATTGGCCTCGCTGGCGAAGATCCCGGTAATCACCACCGCCTCGGTGCCGCAGGGCCCGAACGGCCCGCTGATTCCGGAAATCCACCAGAACGCGCCACACGCCAAGTACGTGGCTCGCAAGGGTGAAATCAACGCCTGGGACAACCCCGACTTCGTGCAGGCCGTGAAGGACACCGGCAAGCAGCAGCTGATCATCGCCGGCACCATCACCAGCGTGTGCATGGCATTCCCGTCGATTGCAGCGGTCGCCGATGGCTACCAGGTGTTCGCGGTGATTGATGCCTCCGGCACCTATTCCAAGCAGGCGCAGGAGATCACCTTGGCGCGGATGATGCAGGCCGGCGTCGTGGTCATCGATGTGGCTGCTGTCGCCTCGGAACTGCAGAAGACCTGGAACCGCGAAGACGCCGCCGAATGGGCGCAGGCCTATACCAATATCTTCCCCAACTACCAGTTGCTGATCGAGAGCTACAGCAAGGCGCAGGAAGTGGTGACCAACCACGAGCAGCTGGATTCGCAGCGCAGCTGAAGCAAGTCTCTAAGCAAGCCCCTCTCCCTTCGGGGTGAGAGAGGCAGCGGAGCGGTGGTTGGGGTGAAGGCAGACGAAGCCAGCGATAAACAAACCATCCAATTCTTTCAGCATCACAGCAGTGCGCACCCACACCCTCATCCGCCCCTTCGGGGCATCCCCGCCTTCGCGGGGACAAGCTCTTCTCCCGGAGGGAGAAGGAAACATCGGAGCCTCACATGAGCAAGCCCTATACCCGCCTCAACAAAGATGACGTTGCCGTATTGCTGGTCGATCACCAGGCCGGCCTGCTGTCGCTGGTCCGCGACATCGATCCGGACAAGTTCAAGAACAATGTGCTGGCACTGGCCGACATCGCCAAGTACTTCAAGCTGCCGACCATCCTCACCACCAGCTTCGAGAACGGCCCGAATGGCCCGCTGGTGCCGGAGCTGAAGGCCTTGTTCCCGGATGCGCCGTACATCGCCCGCCCTGGCCAGATCAATGCCTGGGACAACGAAGACTTCGTCAAGGCGGTCAAGGCCACCGGCAAGAAGCAGCTGCTGATTGCAGGCGTCGTCACCGAGGTCTGCGTGGCGTTCCCGGCATTGTCGGCGCTGGCCGAGGACTTCGAGGTGTTCGTCGTCGCCGATGCCTCGGGCACTTTCAACAGCATGACCCAGCAGGCCGCGTGGAGCCGCATGGAACAGGCTGGCGCGCAGCTGATGACCTGGTTCGGCGTGGCCTGCGAGCTGCACCGTGACTGGCGCAACGACGTGGAAGGCCTGGGTGCATTGTTCTCCAACCACATTCCCGACTACCGCAACCTGATCACCAGCTACACCACACTGACTGCCGGCAAGTAAGCCGCTGGGTAAGCACGGAGACGCCGCTTCGCCGCAGGCGGCGTCTTCGCATGAATACGCGGGCACTATCCGAAGGTCCAGTTCCGCGCATCATCGCTGCCGCGTTACCGTCCCCGGGTTGCTTCCCCACGGTATCCGCCCCATGCAGCCCACCACCCAAGACACCGCCTCGGCGCGCTTTGCGATCCGCTGTGCGAATTTCGCCGAACGCTGGTTCCCCGACTCCTGGGTGTTCGCCGCCCTCGCCCTGGCCGCCGTCTCATTGGCGGCCTTGTCCATAGGCGCCGCGCCTACCGACACCGCCAAGGCCTTCGGCGATGGCTTCTGGAGCCTGATCCCCTTCACCATGCAGATGGCCTTCGTGGTGATCGGCGGCTATGTGGTGGCTTCGTCGGGTCCGGCCTCGCATTTGATCGATCGGCTGGCCCGCGTGCCGAAGAACGGCCGCAGCGCGGTCGCCCTGGTCGCCATCGTGTCGATGACCGCATCGTTGTTGAACTGGGGCCTGAGCCTGGTATTCGCTGGCCTGCTGGTGCGTGCATTGGCCCGCCGCAGCGAGTTGAAGATGGATTACCGCGCCGCCGGTGCGGCGGCGTATCTCGGCCTCGGTGCGGTATGGGCCCTGGGCCTGTCGTCCTCGGCTGCACAGCTGCAGGCCAACCCGGCCAGCCTGCCGCCGTCGATCCTGTCGATCACCGGCGTCATCCCGTTCACCGAAACCATCTTCCTGTGGCAGTCCGGCGTGCTGCTGGCCGCGCTGGTCGTGGTGTCACTGATCATTGCCTACGTCACCGCACCGGCCGCCAACTCGGCGCGCGATGCCGCCGACTGCGGCGTCGATGTCACCGCCGATGCCGCCCCGGCCAAGGCCAAGCCGACCCGCCCCGGCGAATGGCTGGAGCACAGCCCGCTGCTGATCCTGCTGCTGGTTGCGCTGGCTGCTGGCTGGTTGATCCACGAGTTCAGCACCAAACCGGCGATCCAGGCGATCTCTGGCCTGAACACCTACAACCTGCTGTTCCTGATGGCTGGCGCGTTGCTGCACTGGCGCCCGCGCAGCTTCCTCGATGCGGTATCGCGCGCCGTGCCCTCAACCACCGGCGTGCTGATCCAGTTCCCGCTGTACGGCTCCATCGCCGCCATCATGACCACGGTCAACGGCAGCGAAGGCCATAGCGTGGCCCACATCATCTCCACCTTCTTCACCCAGATCGCCAGCCACGACACCTACGCGCTGCTGATGGGCAGCTACTCGGCGGTGCTGGGCTTCTTCATCCCGTCCGGCGGCGGCAAGTGGATCATCGAAGCCCCGTACGTGATGCAGGTGGCCAATGAACTGCATTACCACCTCGGCTGGTCGGTGCAGATCTACAACGCCGCCGAAGCCCTGCCCAACCTGATCAACCCGTTCTACATGCTGCCGCTGCTCGGCGTACTCGGCCTGAAGGCACGCGACCTGATCGGCTTCACCTTCGTGCAGTTGCTGGTGCACACCCCGCTGGTACTGCTGCTGTTGTGGGCACTGGGTGCGACGCTGGCGTATACGCCACCCGTAATGCCTTGATGGCTTACCGCAATTGTTGAACACAGAACGCCACGCAATGCGTGGCGTTCTGCTTTCTGCCCCCCTGTAGTGCCGAGCCATGCTCGGCAGGGGCTTTCACTAAATTCCGACGAATAATTCACCAACAGCGTTAGGAGCTCATCATTGCTTGAGCTATCCAGCTAACTGATCGCGCAGAAGCAATAACGATCCCCCATGCGGCTAACACAATCCTCCAGCAACGAGCTGTAGGTAACCGCCTCGCTCGATACCTCTTGAAATCTTGCGCGGCGTGAAGGAATCTTCACGTCACTACCAATGGATCAGGGGAGTCAGATCGGACTATGGAAATTCCAGTAATAAATTGGTTTGATGAGCCAATCAAATCATCTATCGCAGCAGTTTTCAAAGGACTGAACAACGGGACTGAGGCGATTGATATATTTAATAAATATCGATCAACCCACTTTTCTCAGTTGAAGGAAGTTGTAGGAAAAATGAAAGTCCTGGGCATGACTAACTCCATGCCACTTCGGGATCTCTATTATCCAACAACTGTCTCAAGCGCAATCAAGCGTAGACTCTATGCCCCAGAGTGGCACTCCATTGAAAGCGCGAAGATAGACTCAGCTCTTGATAAATCCAAGTCGAAAAAAATCGATGGGGCGGAGCAATTTGAGAAAAGCGACAGACTGGTAGTACTTGGAGGGCCGGGCGCGGGCAAGACCACCTTTCTGAAATTCCTCGCACTAGCGTACTCGGATAAAGAGATATTCGAAGACAGCAAGCTCCGAACATCAAAACTGCCTTTTTACATATCGCTTCCAGAGCTATCTAGAAGCAATCTTACTCTTTTAGAATACATCTGCCGCCCACTTATCAGCAAAGAAGGTGAGCATGCCAAGTATTTTATTGAAAGATCAATAAAAAAGGGCCTGTCCGTAGTTCTACTTGACTCACTTGATGAAGTCCCTGACGGGTCTCGAAAGCAGGTAATAGAGCGGATAACTGAGTTCTGCACTCTTTACCCCGACAATAAAATAGCCGTTTCTTGCAGAGCCGCCGACTATAAAGAAGTTCTATCAAATTTTGACGAAGTCGAAATTGTAAAACTAACGAAAGTCGCGGTTGAGCGAATCATACGATCTTGGTTCAAAAGTGATCGACCAATGGGCGAGAAGCTTATTGGCGTCATCAATAATGATCAAAGTCTCTCAGAGCTGACAGAGACTCCTCTTCTACTCAGTCTTCTCTGCATCCAGTTCAAACACGATCTTGCGCTTCCGAGACGAAAAGTGGAGGTCTACAAGCGATGTGTCGAGACTCTCTTGCGCGACTGGGATACAACTCGTGGTTTTAGGCGCATGTCTGTTTATGAATCGTTGTCAGACATGCACAAGGAGCGGCTTTTTGAACACATTGCGGGAGAAGCATCTAGCCAGAGCCTAACCTATACGTTCACGGACGAATCGGTTTTTTCGCTTGCTGCCACGTACCTAGAAAGAATTGGCATTGACATTTCTGAAGTTCGGAATGTGGTGGAAGAAATTGAGCGCCACCACGGAATCCTCGAGAGACACTCCATTGAGTCTTTTTGCTTTAGTCACGCATCAATCCAGGACTACTTTGTTGCCAAAAATTCGATCGAATGCCGAAGGGATCTTGAGCTGGTAAAGACACATCTAGAGGATGAATCCTGGTCATCTGTCATTGAATTTATCTGCGCGCTTCACAACGATCCTGCAGAAATATTCAAAATGATGACAAGAAAGACCTCGCTGAAAGATTTGCAGAACTATCCCGCAATTGAGCGACGCGCAAAACTTCTATACTTGATGTACAGATGCCTATCTGTCGGACCCACGCTGCGCGCAACTGATCGCCTGTCTGCAAACATGCACATAGTCAACTCTTTGCAGAATTTCGTCACCGCGATGGCCAATACGGGCATATATCCTATGTGCACCATAGGTGCCGCTGGCGTAACTCATCCCTACTATTACGATAAGAACCGGCGGCCATCACTTCATAATGCCCTACTACCTTACAGAAAGTTGACCAATGAGATACTGCATAGACCAGCCCCTGGTTTCTCTGAAGTAGCACTGAAAAAGTGCACAGACCTTTCAGAGAAGATAGATATAAATTTCACGGATGTAGCAGTCATACTTAACATATCTGCTCCGCTCTCACTATCAAATCCACACGGATCACTTTTGATTTTGGACAGAACCGTTGAGAATCTGAGCGAAGATACAAAATGGCTAACCAAATTTATTGATTCGTCCCGCAACTATATTCGCTCAAGCCTAATCTCAAGCTCATAGCTAGCTTGCGCTGCGCGGCGTCCCATCGCCGCGCAGTTTTTTGTTCCAACTATCAGGGGCTCGTCATGCTGTCTGCCGCACTACGCGTGTTTGTCGTGGGAATGCTCTGCGTCGCCGGCAGCGCCGCGGCGTCGCCTCCGGATGCGGCCACCCTGCAGGCCATCGAGGCCACCGCCTACGATTACATGGACGGCCAGCTGGAAGGCGATGTCGCACGGGTGACGCGTGCGCTGCATCCAGACCTGGCCAAGCGCAACCTCGTTGCCAACCCGAATGAAACCCTGGGGCTGGGCCGGATGAGTTCGGATGAGCTGATCCGTTTCACCCGCGAGGGCGCGCTGAAGACGCCGCGCGAGCAGTGGCAGCGCACGGTGACGGTGCTGCAGGTGGACGAGGATATCGCCACGGTGCGGCTGGAAAGCCCATGGTTCATCGATCACCTGCAGATGGGCCGGTTTGACGGGCGCTGGGTGATCGTCAATGCGTTGTGGCACCGGAAGGTGCGGGGTTCCTGAGTCGGGTGGTTTGGACTTTGGGTCTACGTGCCAGAAGCTTCCCCCCACCCCAACCCCTCCCCCGCAGGCGGGAGAGGGGCTTTACTTCGTTTTGAATTTTTCTTGAACTGATACTGAACGAAGCCGGAAAACCCCGTTATCGTATGCGGCTTCCAACCGTTGCCCGCCGCGCCAGCCATGAGCCAGACCGAAGTCGTGCATTCCACTTCCGAGCACGGTGCCTGCGAGAACTGCCGCACGCCGTTGCAGGGCCACTACTGCCATGGCTGCGGGCAGTCGGCGCATAACCCGCTGAAGAACTTCGGGCATGCGGTCGAGGAGGTGTTCGAATCGTTCTGGCATCTGGATGGGCGCATTTTCCGCACCCTGCGCGATCTGCTGGTGCCGGGCCGGATTGCCGTCAACTTCCTCAAGGGCCAGCGCGTCGGCTATGTGCAGCCGCTGCGGCTGTTCGTGATCCTCACCCTGTTTACCTTCTTCGTCGGCAAACTGACCCTGCACAGCGACGACTTCGGCACCGGCAGCAACGCCGATCCGGCCTTCGCCAAGGCGCAGACCGTGGCCGAGGTGGAAGCCGTGCGCGCCACCCAGGTGGCGCAGATCGAGCAACAGCAGAAGACGAACCCTGCGGCGGTGCCAGCGCTTGCCATTGCCATGGCAGCGATCAACACCTCAGCTGCGCAGCGCACTGCGGAACTCGAAGCAAACACGCAGCCATCCGCACGCAGCGCTACCGACTCGGCGCTGGCGCGTGCCAACGACGCAGCGGACCGCGTCAGCGCCGAGAAGAAGGCCGTCTTCATCAATGTCCCGGTCAACGGCAAACCCTGGGACGCCGAGACCAATCCCATCGTGCTGGAGGGCTGGCCGAAATTCGTCAGCAACTGGTTGAACCGTCGCTTGGCCAATGGCCAGGCCAACGTCGAGCGCATGGGCAACAAGACCGATCTGTATGTCCAGGCCATCCTGACCTCACTGCCCGGCGCGCTGTTCTTCCTGATGCCGATCTTCGCGCTGGTGTTGCGCGTCGCTTACATCCTGCGCCGGCCGATGGGCTATCTGGAGCATCTGGTGGTGGCGCTGTACAGCCACTGCTGGCTGATGCTGGTGCTGCTGACCACCTTCCTCATCGCCGGTATCAGCGGCGCGATCGGCAATGCGGTGGTCAGCTCGATCTGCGCCTGGCTGTATGTGCTGTTGTGGCTGGCGGTGCCGGTCTACCTGTTCTGGATGCAGCAGCGCGTATACGGCGGCAATCCGATCCTGACCCTGCTGCGCTACAGCTTCATCGGTTTCATCTATTTCTTCCTGGTCACCTTCGTGGTGATGTACGCGGTGCTGGCCGGCGTATCGGCTTGAAGCCGGTTTGAAACCACGCAGCGTTGCAATTGGGCGACGTGCGATTGGCTCGTGTAGCCCGGGTAAGCGCAGCGCACCCGGGCTGTTGGGGCGTGCTCGGAAAGACTTCCTGCTCCCCACTTCCCGGGTGCGCTGCGCTTACCCGGGCTACGGTCTGACGATTCAGGCCTGCGTTGCCTGCAACCACGCCTTGCGCGCAGCGGTTGAATGGAAACTCCAGGCAACGAAGCGGCTCTGCTTGTTGCCCTGCGCCATTGCCACTTCACGCACCTCAGCTGCGCCAACCTTGCCCAGCTGCTTGTGGATATCGGCCAGATGCTCGCTCTTGGCCACCAGTGAACTGAACCACAGCACCTGATTCCGGATATCCGCGCTCTCGCGGATCATCCGCCGCAGGAATGAGGCCTCACCACCGGTGCACCACAGCTCGTTGGCCTGGCCACCGAAGTTAAGCGCAGGTGCCTTGCGGCAGCCTGCCTGCGCGCCGCCGAGGTTGCGCAGCTTACGCTGACTGCCTTGCGCGGCCTCCTTGGCCGATGCGTGGAACGGCGGGTTGCACAGGGTCACGTGGAAACGCTCATCGGCCTGCAGCAGGCCAGCGAACAGATTGCCGCGTGCATGCTGTTGGCGCAGTTCAATGATCTGGCCGAGACCATTGGCCTGCACATTGGCATTGGCGGCCTGCAAGGCATCCGCATCGATATCACTGCCAAGGAAACGCCAACCGTATTCGGCCTGCCCCAGCAGTGGGTAGATGCAGTTGGCGCCGACGCCGACGTCCAGCGCGCGCACGCCGGGGCCGCGTGGGATCACGCCGTTGTTGTCTGCAGCCAGCAGATCCGCCAGGCAATGCAGATAGTCGACCCGGCCCGGCACCGGTGGGCACAGGTAACCCTCCGGGATATCCCACTGCTGGATGCCGTAGTCGCTGGCGAGCAGCGCGCGGTTGAGTTCGCGCACGGCAGCCGGGTTACTGAAATCGATGCTGTCGGTGCCGGCCGGGGTACGGATCAGGTGCGCACGCAAGGCCGGATTTGCCGCGACCAGGCGCACCAGGTCATAGCGGCCCTGGTGACGGTTGCGGGGGTGCAGCGGCGGCTGTGCCGCTGCTTGCCTGTTCGAGCGTTGTAGCCGGGAAATCATGTTCTTGTTGAGCGCTAGGGGTGACGAACCAGGGCAATCAGTGTGCTTGTAGGAGCGGCGTAAGCCGCGAAGCACGTACAGCAGCAGATGACATGTATTGCCTGCACCTGAGGCATTGTCAGCTTCGCGGCTTACGCCGCTCCTACAGGTTCAACAGCCTTCTACAGCTCCAAACCCTGCACGTTCTGCAGCAGCTGCGCACCCGCTTCACCGACGCGCAACGCCAAGGCCGCGGCAATCGCCGCATGCGCATCGCGCAGCACTTCGGCTTCGTTGCGGCTGGCGTCGATGATCTGCTTGTTGGGCAGCTCCAGCTGCTGGAAGATCAGCCGGCAACGCTCCAGGTTCTGTGCGGTTTCGAAGTGGTTGGGCTTGTCGCCACGCGCGCGGATGCGCTCCAGGCCCTGCTCCGGCTGCAGGTCGAGCAACAGCAGCAAATTCGGGCGCGGCGCGAAGTCGTTGGCCTGCAGCATCTCGTCCAGCGGCAGGCCGGCGGCGCCCTGGTAGGCGACCATCGACGGGAAGTAGCGATCGAGGATGACGATCTCGCCACGGGCCAGGGCCGGGGTGATGACCTCTTCCACATGCTGGCGACGGTCGTGCAGCAGGTATTCGACCTCCTGCTCCGGGCTCAGCCGGCCGGTGGCGGCGGTGGCGCGCAGGCGGGTGCCCCATGGGCCGTTGGTCGGTTCCTTGCCCAGTACGACCTGTGCCCCTGCAGCGCGCAGGTGCTGGGCCAGAGTGTGAGCGAGCGTGGTCTTGCCAGCGCCATCAATGCCTTCGATGGCAATGAGCAGGCCACCGGGAATCTGTTGGTTATCCATGGGCGCTACTTTAATCGGATCCGGCCGATACCGCGCGGCTTGACGCCGCTGCCGCCATGCCAGGAACAGCCCCCGTATCAGCGTTCCGGCACGGTGCAGCCGTTGATCGCGCAGTACTCGGCCGCCCGCCGCTGCTCGTCCTCGGTCAGCTCCGGCGGTGGCCGGGCAATCGCGGACTGGATCTGGTCGGGGCCGCCGGTGAGCTTGTTCAGGCCCTGCGCGGCCTTCATCAGGCCATAGCCGATGCCCATCATCAGGTAGCCGCCACTCATGCCGACCTGCTCGGGCGTCGGTGGCTCGCTCCAGTTCTTGCTGAAACGGTTGGGCGCGGCCTGCACCGGGTTCTTGAAGCGGTACAGGTCCAGCGGCTCGTCGTCCTCGGGCTTGATGGCACGCACCTCGCCCAGGGTGGTGACGTTGTCCTGCCCTGCAGGCAGTTGCGCATCCTGATCCGTCGGCAGGGTCGCTTCAGGCGCAGCGGTGGTTTCCGCAGGCGGTGCTACCGGCACTTGTTGGGCCTGCGCGTGGAAGCATGCCAGGGCCCCCAGCACTACCAGCATCGTCCTGTATCGCCACATCACCTACCCGTCCTATCATGAACGCCCGAGCCACACGATATTACCGGCGCCACCTTCAAATTTCGTGGCAGGTGGCCGGGCACCCATGATGTCCATTCACATTCACCGGTGCAGTGCCTGGCGACGGTCACTGACTGCAGCACAAAATGGATTTCGCCGATCAGTTCATAGGAGGAACGATGGTCAGGATGGCAGGCGCGTATGCGCGCTCAAATGGGGCAACCGCGCAGAGGTTGCATTCATGAGCTTCTATATCGTTGTGAAACTGTTGCTGCTGGGTTTCGCCCTGGTCAGCTATCTGATCTACCAGTCACGGCGCTCGGCCAACCATGATGCCTTGCAGGTATTACGCAGGACGCCGGTCACGCGCCCGCTGACGGAACCGGAAATCGCAGCCCTGGAGCCGCTGAAGGTCACGGAGAAGTTGCTGTTCCAACCCGAGGTCCGCCGCCTGACAGGGCCGTACCGCCAGCATGGTGTGAGCATCAACAGTGGCACCACCCTGCACGACACCATCAATGACGTGACCGTGCTGATGCCCTACGACGCCCCGGCGTTTGTGGGCGCCGACAACGATGCGGAAGTGGTGATTTCCGGCGATATCGCCATCGTCGTCACATTGAACGGCTTCGATGTGGTGAGCGGCCGCCAGCGTGCGGTAGCAGGCACGCCAGCAACTGCCGCCGCAACAGACGCCGCACCCGCGCGGTCCGAGCGTGCTCCCGGAAGCGTTGTGCCGACTGCCCCAACCACGCCGACTGCTGATCCGGTTGAATGGTTGCATCAGCGCACCGAGACCGCGGTCGAAGCGCAGCTGCGCCTGCAGCAACGCTGGAAAAAAGCACTGGCCTTGGTCTGGTTGGCAGCGGTGATCCTGCTGTGGCTTGGGGCGTGCCCGTTGGGCAGGATTGCGCAGACGATGTTCATCGTTGGCGGGTTGGGCTGCGTGCTTGTCGGCATCATGCTGGCGCTGCGACGCCCGCGCGCGGATGCCCTCCCACGACGCCAGGTTGATCGCGCCCGCGGCCCGCTGTTGATGTTCACCCAACGCGCCGCCGGCAACGCCGCCGTGGTCAACACCCATGCACTTCTCGGCGACAGCCTGAAGCTGCACCTGCCCGCTCATTGGCGCAACAGCGGCCGCGTCACTTCCGGCGAATCGGTCGAAATCGAGGTTGACCGCGACAGTGGCCGAGTCCTCGGGCTCGGCAACGGCTGGTCATTGGAAGACGAACAGCGACGCTTCCCTGAAGCCCGCTGGCGCACACCGCTGTTGCTGAGTTTGGTGGGCGTGTTTGCGCTGATGCTATTGCTGGCGGGAAATGATGGCGTCATCCCGAAGCTGAAAACCAGCATTGCCGCGATCATCCCCGGCAAGGTGCGAGAGGATGCAAGCGCACAATCGCTGCTGAAGAATCCGCCATCGCGCGGAGATACGCTGCGCCTCTCCGGTACGGGGTTCTGTGCACCCACATCGCACCGCGACGACTCCGGCGAAATGATTGCCAGCGCCGATTGCCTGCAGGTCCGCTGGGGCGGCAAGCCCGTCCAGGCGGGCTCGCTCCAGCTGGATCCAGCGCTCATGGCGCTGTACTCCGGCGATTACCTGCAGACACGCAGGTCCAGTTCACAGGCGATGCTCACCGCAATGATGGCAGGTACGGGCAGCTATCCCTTCGGCGCATCCGCGTCGGTGCTGGAAGTCAGTGGGCTGCATGACCTGGTGTCTCTGCTGGAGACTGTTTGCGCCACCGCATCTGCCGAATGTGATGCATTGAAGAGCTCGCTGGCACAAGCGCTGCAACTTGAAGTCCATGATGAGAACGGGAGCAGGTCGCTGACGGACTGGCCGGCGCTGGCGCAGGAACTGCGCAAGCTGGGGGACCTTCCACGTGCCTTCAACAGCATCGAACTGAACATCGCTGACGTCGAGAACATCCGCGGGCTTACCCGTGATTTCGCCTCCGCCGACATCGCCCACGCGCTGTCCAGGCAAACAGCGCAGATCCTGGCTCAAGGCAAGGATGGGGTGACGCTGGCGGTGGATGAACGCGCTGCAGATCCTTCTGCCGAAGATGCTGATAGCGGTCGCGACTACGGAAGCGACGACCACCACGGCGCGAACGGTTTGCTGGAGCAATGGCAGCGCACCCAGCAGCTGCTGGGTAAGGAGTCACCATTCGAAATCAATGCCCGCGTCGTTGGAGTGACCCAAACCGGCGACGGCTTGCGTGTGGAACTCTCGGCGCTGGACGGCGACCCCAGCAAAACGCCCTCCGCCATCGGCGCCACCTTGTTGCTTTTGCTGACCCTGGCCCTGCTCGGCAGCCAACTGCCACGGCTGTTCATTGGCATACGCAACGCCAGGCGGCGGCGTACAGGCTTGACCGAGGATATGCGCAAGCGCCCGCCCCCCGGGCAGCAACAGATGCTCTGAGCTTCGCCGGCAAGGACCCGAACCTGGAGCGCGGCGTGCTGCGCAGGCATGCCGCTCGCTTCGGCATATCGCCGTCTCAGCCATTGAGACGGCGATATGCTTCCATAAGACTCTTTGATCGGCAGTTGCGTGCATGGCGTTTTCCCTCGCTCCCCGCACCGAAGCCAGCGAACGGGCGCTGGCAACCACCGATGGCCTGCCATCGCGTGACGGCTCGCTGCTCGGCCAGCGCCTGGCCCGGCGCTACAAGGACCGGGTCACCGGCAGCTTCACCATTCCCGGCCGCGAAGGCAGCTATGCGCCGATTCCCGATGACGTGCCCGAGGCGCTGAAAGCCGCATTGAAGGCACGCGGCATCGAGCAGCTGTACTCGCACCAGGCCGAGGCCTGGGACGCCAGCCAGCGTGGCGAGCACGTCGCCATCGTCACGCCTACCGCCTCCGGCAAATCGCTGTGCTACACCTTGCCGGTGGTCAGCGCGGCGATGCAGGGCAATGCCAAGGCCTTGTACCTGTTCCCGACCAAGGCGCTGGCGCAGGACCAGGTGGCCGAACTGCTGGAGCTCAACCGCGCCGGTGACCTCGGCGTCAAGGCCTTCACCTTCGACGGCGACACGCCCGGCGATGCGCGGCAAGCGATCCGCCTGCATGGTGACATCGTGGTCAGCAACCCGGACATGCTGCACCAGGCCATCCTGCCGCATCACACCAAATGGGCGCAGTTCTTCGAGAACCTGCGCTATGTGGTGATCGACGAGATCCATACCTATCGCGGCGTGTTTGGCAGCCATGTCACCAATGTGATCCGCCGGCTCAAGCGCATCTGCGCGTTCTACGGCGTGCAACCACAGTTCATCCTGTGCTCGGCCACCATCGGCAACCCGCATGCGCATGCCGAGGCGCTGGTGGAAGAGAAGGTGCATGCGATCACGGAGTCCGGCGCACCGACCGGGCCCAAGCACGTGCTGCTGTGGAACCCCCCAGTGATCAACCCGGACCTTGGCCTGCGTGCCTCGGCACGATCACAAGCCAATCGTATTGCCCGCATCGCGATCAAGAGCGGCTTGAAGACCCTGGTGTTCGCACAGACGCGCTTGATGGTGGAGGTGCTGACAAAGTACCTGAAGGACATCTTCGACAACGACCCGCGCAAGCCGGCGCGCATCCGCGCCTACCGCGGTGGTTACCTGCCGACCGAGCGCCGCGAGGTGGAACGGGCGATGCGCGCCGGCAACATCGACGGCATCGTCAGCACCTCGGCGCTGGAGCTGGGCGTGGATATCGGCGCGCTCGACGTGGTCATCCTCAACGGCTACCCCGGCAGCGTTGCGGCGACATGGCAACGCTTCGGCCGCGCCGGTCGTCGTCAGCAGGCCGCGCTGGGCGTGATGGTGGCCAGCAGCCAGCCGCTGGACCAGTACGTGGTGCGGCATCCGGATTTCTTCGCCAACGCGACGCCCGAGCATGCACGCATTTCGCCGGACCAGCCGCTGATCCTGTTCGATCACATCCGCTGTGCGGCGTTCGAGCTGCCCTTCCTGGCTGGTGAGCCGTTCGGGCCGATCGATCCGCTGGTATTCCTGCAGGCGCTGGCCGAGACCGAAGTGGTGCACCAGGAAGGCGACCGCTGGGAGTGGATCGCCGACAGCTATCCCGCCAACGCAGTGAGCCTGCGCGCGGTGGCCGATGGCAACTTCGTGGTGGTGGACCGCAGCGACGGCAAGCAGCAGATCATCGCCGAGGTGGATTACTCCGCCGCTGCGTTGACGCTGTACGAAGGCGCCATCCACATGGTGCAGAGCACGCCGTACCAGGTGGAGCGGCTGGACTGGGACGGCCGCAAGGCCTACGTGACCCGCACGCACGTCGACTACTACACCGACAGCATCGACTACACCAAGCTGAAAGTACTGGACCGCTTTGATGGCAACGGCGCCGGCCGTGGCGATTCACACCACGGCGAAGTGCATGTGGTGCGGCGCGTGGCCGGCTACAAGAAGATCCGCTACTACACGCACGAGAACATCGGCTACGGCCCGGTCAACCTGCCCGATCAGGAACTGCACACCACGTCCGTCTGGTGGCAGCTGCCGCAGGCGACGTTGCTGCGTAGCTTCGCGCAGAAGCAGGATGCACTGGACGGTTTCCTCGGTGCCGCCTATGCGCTGCACATCGTCGCCACCGTCGCGGTGATGGCCGACGCCCGCGATCTGCAGAAAGCAGTGGGCAATGGCGATGGTGCCTGGTTTGCAATCGCCGACCAGACCGGCCGCGGTCAGCTGCGTGGTAATGAAGCCGGCGAAGCCTCGGTGGAACTGATGCAGAGTTTCGTCCCCACGGTCTACCTGTACGACAACTTCCCCGGTGGCGTGGGCCTGAGCGAACCACTGTGGCAGCGCCAAGGCGAGCTGGTGCAGCGCGCGTTGGAATTGGTGGAGCGTTGCGACTGCAATGCCGGCTGTCCGGCCTGCGTTGGCCCGGTGCTGGCTGCGCAGGAAGATGAAAAGGGACCGACACCACGCGCATTGGCATTGACCGTGTTGTCGCTGTTGTCGGCCGAGCGTTGCGACCAGGTGCCAACCATCGTCATGGACGAGGCCGTCGACCTGCTGCCATGAGCATCAGCCTGGACAAATTGAAGGCCCTGCGTAAACAGGCGGGGCTGGCAACGGCAGCACCTGCGGAATCAGCGGGGCCCGCAGCTGTTGTAGGAGCGGGGGGGGCCGCCCACCCCCCCAAGGTGGGTGGGGGCGCCATTGCCGGTTTAGCCCGGGGAGATGGGGTGTTGGTGGGGGG